>DATKFL010000203.1:0-3608 GCA_035511355.1 Dongiaceae bacterium | reverse complement strand
GGTCGCCGTCGCCGGGCCGGACCAGACGATCGAGTGCACCGGGCCCGAGGGCGCCCTGGTCACTCTCGACGCCGGAGGGTCCTCGGATCCCGACGACGACCCGCTCGAGTACGCCTGGAGCGGCCCCTTCGGGACCGCCGCCGGGGCCTCACCGACCGTGACCGTGCCGATCGGGACCTGGACCATCACCCTGACCGTGACCGACCCGGCGGGCGCGGTGGCCACCGACACCGTGGTGGTGACGGTGCGTGACACGGTGGCGCCGGCGCTCCTGGTGCGCGCCCTGCCGGATCGTCTCTGGCCGCCCGACGGCCGGCTCGCGCAGGTCTTCGTCGGCATCACCACCCGCGACCTCTGCGATCCGCAACCGGTCGTGACGCTGGTGTCGATCACCAGCGACGATCCCCGGTTCGATCCGGACGCCGACGTCTCCGGCGCGTCGTACGGCACCGCCGATCGGGTCGTCCGCCTGCGCGCCAAAAGGACCGGCGGCATCGGCGGGCGCCTTTACACGCTCAGCTATACGGCGACCGACCAGTCCGGGAACGCCGCCACGGCGACCACCGGCGTGCTGGTGACCCAGGGTCAGGGGAAATAGCGCTGTCGTTCAGGTGAACAGCAGCGCCGCGAACGGAATCAGGTTGAACAGATAGTGCGCCAGGACCGGCGGCCAGAGCGACGCGGAGCGCTCGTAGATCCAGGCGAGCGCCAGGCCGATGACGAAGGCGATGACCACCCACGAGAGGGCCGCGGCGAGCGGGTAGGGATGCACCGGCGCCAGCTGCGCCGCGTGCCGCACGCCGAAGAGCGCCGACGAGACGATCGCCGCGCGGATCGCTCCCACGCCGCGCTTCCGGAGCGTGCCGTAGACATAGCCGCGGTAGAACAGCTCCTCGCCCAGCCCGGCCCACAGGACGATGAAGCTGAAATAGACCCAGGTCATCCGATCGACCGGCCAGCCCAGGCGCGAGGCGCCGGCCTGGAAGACCGCCGGGAGCGCCGCGGTGAGGGTGTAGTACGGCCCCTGGCTCACCGCGGGGTCGACGCCGGCGAGGCGCACGATCCACGGCCAGAGCAGGCCGTCCCAGAACGACGCCACGATCTGGAACGCGATCGGCACCACGATCACGAGAGCCCACGACGAGCGGCGCACGGTGGACAGACGCCCGAACGACCAGGTGCCCCAGGCGAGCGGCAGCAGCAACGCGAGCGCCGCATGCGCCAGGATCAGCGGCGACCAGGGCGCGATCAGGGTGTCGACCAGCGCGACCAGGGTCACCAGGAGGCCGACGGCGAGCACGCCACCGCGGCGCAGAGGGCGGGGTGGGGTGGCGGCGGCCGTGGCATGCATGCGCGCGATTCTATCCGCACGCGCCCCGCGGCCGTCCCGGGACTTCCACGACCCCGGCCTCGGGTGGCAGAATGCCCGCACCGTTTCGTGCGCGTGGGTCCGTCGGTCCTCGGGAGGTCGGGGATGAGCCCGGATAATCCGGACAAGAGCGACGCCGTCGCCGAGGTGAGGTCGCTCCGCGAGCGGGTGCGGCTTCTCGAGGAGCGGCTCGCCGCGAGCGACCGCTCGATGCAGGCGCAGACCGAGAGCCTGCACCAGAAGACCCGCATCCTCGAATCGATCCTCGACAGCATGTCCGACGGCATCGCGGTCGCCGACGCCCGCGGCCACCTCCGGATGTTCAACCCGGCGGCAGCCGACCTGCTCGGGCTCGGGCCGATCGACGCGCCGCCGGGAGAGTGGCCGCAGCGCTACGGTTTCCACGAGGCCGACAAGGTCACCCCGTTTCCGCCCGACCGGCTGCCGCTGGTGCGCGCCATCCACGGCGAGTCGGTGGACGACCAGGAGCTGTACGTGAGCCGGCCTGGCGGGCCGGAGGGGCTCTGGCTCAGCATCAACTCGCGCCCGATCCGCGACGCCGCGGGGGAGGTGACCGGCGGGGTGTCGGTGCTGCGCGACGTCAGCCGCCGGGTCGCGGCGGAGGCGGCGCTCGAGCGCCGCACCGCCGAGCTGCTGCGATCGAACACCGAGCTCGAGCAGTTCGCCTACGTCGCCTCGCACGACCTGCAGGAACCGTTGCGTCTCATCCTGTCGTACGGCGACCTGCTGGCGAAACGCGGCCGCGATCGTCTCGATCCCGGCGCGGCGCGGTTTCTCGAAGAGATCGTCGGGAACGCCCGGCGCATGTCGGACCTGGTCGCCGATCTCCTGGCGCTGTCGCGCGTCGGCACCTCGACCGCGGTGGTGGAGGCGTGCGACGCCGGCCTGCAGTGCGACCGCGCGCTGGCCAGCCTCCGGGACCTGATCGAGCGCGAGGGGGCGACCGTGACCCGCGACGAGCTGCCGCGCCTCGCCGCCGTCCCCGGGCAACTGCAGCAGCTGTTCCAGAACCTGATCGCCAACGGGGTGAAGTTCCACGACGGCGCGGCTCCGGTGGTGCATGTCTCGGCGGAGCGGCGCCCGCCCCTGGGGGTGGTCTCGGTGCGCGACCAGGGGATCGGCATCGATCCCGCCGGGCTGGAGAAGATCTTCGCGATGTTCACCAGGCTCCACACCCGCGGCGAGTTTCCCGGCAGCGGCATCGGGCTCGCCATCTGCCGCCGCATCGTCGAGCGCCACGGCGGCCGGATCTGGGCGGAGTCTTCGCCCGGGCGGGGCGCGATCTTCCGCTTCACCATGCCTCTCGTCGAGGGAGAAGCCGCATGACCGACCTGCGTCCGGTCCTGATCGTCGCCGACGACAACCCCGCCGACCTGGAGCTGGTGCGCGAGGCGCTCGCCGAGGCGGCGTTCGACGCCGACATCCTGGAAGCGCGCGACGGGCAGGAGGCGCTCGACCGGCTGCGCCAGGGGGCGCGCGCCGACCTGGTCCTCACCGACATGCAGATGCCGCGTCTCGACGGGCTGGCGCTGGTCGAGGCGATCCGTCGCGATCGCCCCGATCTGCCGGTCGTCCTGATGACCGCCTTCGGGAGCGAGGCGATCGCGGTCGAGAGCCTCCGGCGCGGGGCGTCGTCGTACGTCCCGAAGCAGGAGATCGGCCGGAGCCTGGCGCGCACCCTGGCGCAGGTGCTCGACGTGTCGCGCGCCGCCCGGCACGACGAGCTCCTGCGCCGTCACCTCGTCGAGAGCGTCATGACCCACCGGCTGCCGAACGACGTGACCCTGGTCGGGCCGCTGGTGCAGACCCTCGGCACCGCCTGCCGGAGGATGCTGGACCTGGACGAGACCGAGCAGTTCCGCCTGTCGATCGCGCTGCACGAGGCGCTCACCAACGCCATCTTCCACGGCAATCTCGAGCTCTCCTCGGCGCTGCGGCGCGACGACGAGGGGAGCGACACCTTCCACCGCCTCGCGGTGGATCGCTCGACGACCTCCCCCTGGAGCCGGCGGCAGGTGACCGTGACGACCCGTCTCAGCCGCGACGAGGCGCAGGTGACGGTGTCCGACGAGGGGCCGGGGTATGACGTCGCGCTGCTTCCCGATCCGCGCGATCCGTCCCGGGTGGAAACGGTCGGCGGCCGCGGGCTGTTCCTGATCCGGCTGTTCATGGACGAGGTGCGCCACAACGATCGGGGGAACGAGATCACCCTGATCCG
>DATKFL010000202.1:0-3639 GCA_035511355.1 Dongiaceae bacterium | reverse complement strand
AGGTCTCCGATCCGAGCGAGGCGCGCGGCAACTCGATCACGGCGCGCGAAATCCTCGACAAGGCGGCGGGGCAGATCGACCGCGACCTTGCCGAAGATCCGGCGCTGCAGGCGCGCCTCCTCAGCCAGATGGGCGAGGTCTACCGCAACCTCGGCCTGTATGCGAAGGCCGAGCCGATGGTCGAACGGGCCATCGAGATCGATCGCCGGGTCCTCGGAGAGCGGGACCCCGAGACCTTGCGCGCGATGCTCGGGAGGGTGACGCTCATGGCGCAGACCGGCCGCTACCCCGAGGCCGAGAAGGCCTCGCGCGAGCTACTCGATCTGCAGACCCGCGCGCTCGGACCGGACGATCCGATCCGGATCCGGACTTTCAACAACATCGCGATCGCCTGCTGGTACCAGGGCCGGCTGCCGGAGGCGCGCGCGCTGTACGAGCAGGCGCTCGACCTCGCCCGCCGCACCGTCGGGACCCGCCACCCCGACGCGCTCGGCACGATGAACAACCTGGCGCTGGTCGACCTCGACGAGGAGCGCATCGGGGAAGCCGAGCATCTCTTCCGCGAGGTGTACGAGGTGCGCAAGGAGGTTTCCGGCGCCGACCACCCCGACACGCTGAAGTCGCAGGTCAACATCGGCCTGGCGCTGCAGCACGGCGGCCGCCTCGACGAAGCCGAGGCGATCTATCGCGACAACTACGATGCGCGGCGCCGCATCCTGGGGCCCGAACATCCCGACACGCTGATGTCGATGGGGACCCTGGCCTCAATCAATCAGGAGCTCGGCCGATTGAAGGAGGCCGAAGAGCTGCAACGCGCCCTGCTCGACGCGCGCCGCCGCAGCCTCGGGGAGGACAACCCCGACACCCTCCGGACCATGAACGACCTCGCCAACACGTTCGACATCGGGGGTCGCCACCGCGAGGCCGAGGCGCTCTATCGCGACCTGATCGCGCGCCGCGCGCGGGTGCTCGGGCCCGAGGCGGAGGAGACGCTCTCGGCGCACCTTGACCTCGCCGAGGCGCTGCGCAACCAGGGGCGCTACCGGGAGGCGCGCGACGAGGCGGCCTCCACCCTCGCCGCGATGCGCCGCGTCCTCGAGCCGGGTGACTCGTTGCTGGGCGAGGCGCTCTACGGTCTCGCCTGCACCGAGGCGCTCGACGGGCGCCGCGACCGGGCCATCGAGGTGCTCGCCGAGGCGCTCGGCGCGATCCCGGCGCCCACCGCGCGGCGTCTGCCGACCGACCCGGCGCTGCAGTCATTGCACGCGGACGCGCGCTTCGCCGCGCTCGTGACCAGGGCCGCCGAGGCGGCGAAGGGACGCTGAGGAGGAACGAACGATGAGCGATCCGGCGGAGCCCCGGGTGACCTACCGCGGCACGGTCTACCCGTCGCAGTGCGATCACATGGGCCACATGAACGTCATGTGGTACGTGGGCAAGTTCGACGAGGCGACCTGGCAACTCTTCACGGCGATAGGATTGACCCGCTCGCGGCTGCGCGCCGAGAGCCTGGGGATGGCCGGTGTGGAGCAGCAGATCGAATACAAGCGCGAACTGTTCGCCGGTGACGTCGTCACGGTGGTCTCCACCATCCTCGAGGTCAGGGAGAAGGTGATCCGCTTCGCCCACGAGATGAAGAACGACGCGACCGGCGAGGTGGCCGCGCGGACGACCCTCGTCGCCGTCCACCTCGACACCGTGACCCGCAAGGCGCGCGCCCTGCCGGACGACGTCAGCGAACGGGCGCGCTCCATGATCGTCGGGCAGCCCGCCCACGCTCGCCCACCCGCCCGCGCGTGAACGAACCGGAGGCCGGGATGCACCTCGCACTGATCGCGGCGGCCGCGACCACGGGATTGTTCATCGGCATGGTGATCTGCTCCGAGATCGGGCGACGCCTCGGCAAGGCCCGGCTGGCAGGTCACCCCGAGGGCCTGATGGAGGGGGTCGGTGCCGTGGAGGGGGCCGTCTTCGGCCTGCTCGGGCTTCTCATCGCGTTCACCTTTTCCGGCGCGGCCTCGCGGTTCGAGGATCGCCGGCATCTGATCACCGAGGAAGCGAATGACGTCGGCACGGCCTACCTGCGTCTCGATCTCCTTCCCGCCGCAGCGCAGCCGGAGATGCGGGAGCTGTTCCGCCGCTACCTGGACGCGCGCATCGCGAGTTACCTCAACCTCGCCGATCCGGTCGCGACCGCGGCGCGACGCGCCGAGGCCGCGGCGCTGCAGACGGAGATCTGGGCGAAGGCCTCGGCCGCCAGTCAGGCACCCGGGGTGCCTTCCCAGACGGGCATGCTGCTTCTCCCGGCTCTGAACGAAATGATCGACATCACCACCACGCGAGCCACCGCGATGCAGAACCATCCGCCGGCGATCGTCTTCGTTCTGCTTGCCGGTCTGAGCCTGGTGGCGGCGCTTCTGGTCGGATACGGCACCTCGACGAACAATCGCCGCCCCTGGTTCTACAACCTGGTCTTCGCCGGCATCCTGTCGGCCACGGTCTACGTGATCGTCGACCTCGAGCTCCCGCGCCTCGGGGTGATCCGCGTCGACGCCGCCGACCAGGTCCTGATCGATCTGCGGGAGAGCATGCGATGAACGCCGGCGCGCCACCGAGGAGCGACGCGCCGGACCGACCCGCCGATTTTCTCGGCGGCCTGCTGCACACGCTGGCCGAGAGTCTCGACGTGCGCGAGATCTTCGCGCGCATCTCCGAAGCGGCGGGCCGGGTCGTCCCGCACGATGTCCTCCTGCTCGGGGTCTGGAGCGAGGACCGGCAGCGGGTGCGCCTGATGGCGATCTCCGGCGAGCTCCCCGACGTTCCCGCGGACGTTCCCGTGCCGGCGCCGATGCGGCAGGCGCTCCTCGA
Organism: Dongiaceae bacterium; assembly: GCA_035511355.1. Classification (GTDB taxonomy): domain Bacteria; phylum Acidobacteriota; class Polarisedimenticolia; order Gp22-AA2; family Gp22-AA2; genus DATKFL01. Next base: position 771 of record DATKFL010000202.1, on the reverse strand, counting down.
GCACGACGTCGTCGTCACCAACGACGCCGTGCTGCGCCCGGGCGGCGCGGTGATTTCCTGCCGGATGCGGGTCGACGCCGAGACCGAGGGGAGGCCGGTCGACATCCCGGCCGAGCCGCTCTGGCGGGCGCTGATCGCCACCCGCGGCATCCGATCGTTCATGCGACTCACGATCCGGCTGCGCGGCGGGGTCTTCGGCGGCGTGATCTTCGGCTCGACCGCTCCGGATGCCTACCCGCCGGCCGACGCCGCCCGGGCCCGGCAGATCGCCGACTGCGTCGCGCTCGCCCTGGCGCACCAGCGCCTCGCCGAGGAGGAGCAACGCAGCGCCGAGGCGCGGGCGCGCGCGGCCCGGCTTGAAGTCCGCGTGCGCCGGCTCACCGAGGAGCTCGAGACCCACGGGCGCCACCGCGTGCTCGGGCGCTCGCCGCGCTGGCGCGAGGTGCTGGCGCAGGCCGGAAAGGTGGCGGCGACCGAGGCGACGGTGCTCCTGACCGGCGAGTCGGGGACCGGCAAGGAAGTCATCGCGCGCTTCATTCATCGCGCCTCGGCGCGCGCGGAGGGGCCGTTCGTGGCGCTGAACTGCGCCGCCCTCCCGGAGCAGCTGCTCGAATCGGAACTGTTCGGCCACGAGAAGGGAGCCTTCAGCGGCGCGGTCGCGGCGCGCGCCGGCACCATCGAGGAGGCCGACGGCGGCGTGCTGTTCCTCGACGAGGTGACCGAGATGAGCCCGGCGGTGCAGGCGAAGTTCCTGCGCGTGCTCCAGGAGCG
>DATKFL010000201.1:0-2310 GCA_035511355.1 Dongiaceae bacterium | reverse complement strand
CGCGTGACCTGCAGGGTCCGCTTCCAGGCGAAGCCGGCGCGCTGCGCCGATCCGCCGCCGGCCGCGAAAGCGAAGGCGTACCTGTCCGGATCGAAGACCCGGCGCGCCGCGGCCGCCCCTTCAATCTCCTGAAGCCCCACCACGTCCGGATCGAGGCGCGCCCCATAGCGCCGCAGCCGCGCGTAGTCGGACTCGGCCCGCGGCACCGCCCCTTCCCGATCGCGCGCCGCGAGCCAGGCGATGTTCCACGAGGCGAGGCGGAGCCGGTCTCCTTCCGCAGGCGGGGCCTCTTCGCGGGCGGGGCGGCCGGCGAGCGCCGCCAGGAGCGCCGGCACCAGGAGGACCGCCGCGGCCATCGCACGCACGGGACCCGCTTGACGTCGCGTTGACATTCGAGACGTCTTTTTACCTCGGGCACCGACCCTTTGACACGCCCTTTCCGTATCTTCCGCGCGCGACGGGAAGCCGCATCCGGGGAGAATCGATGGCGACAAACCTGTGGACGGACGTCGAGGCGCTGGAACGGCTCGCCCGGTCGGCGCGCGCCGCCGAGGGGTCGTGGCCGGGAGACGCACCCGCCCTCCTGCCGGAGTCGCGCGGGGCGGGTTTCGCGCTCGCGGCCTTCGAGCGGCCGGCGGCGTCGGTCAGCGGCGATTTGCTCGATGTGTTCGCCCTCGGGCCTTCCGAGATCGCCTTCGTGGTCGGCGACGTCTCCGGCAAGGGCATTCCCGCCGGCGTGCTCGGCGCCTTCACCCGCTCCATCCTCCGGCACGTCGCGCCCCTCGGCGCAGCGCCCGGGGACACGCTCGAGCGGGTGAACCGCATCCTGTGCGGCGCGCGTCTCGACGCGATGTACGTGACGCTCTTCTTCGGCGTCCTGGACGTGCGGACCGGCCGGCTCCGCTTCGCCAATGGCGGGCACCCGCCGGCGCTGCGCCTCGGGCGCCGCGGCAGGGCCGCGGGGTTCGGCGCCGCCACCGGCCCGATCCTCGGGCAGCTCGACCGCCGGCGCTTCGACACCGGGATGCTCCGGCTCGAGCCGGGTGACCTGGTGGTCGTGCACACCGACGGGGTCACCGAGGCCCGGCGCCGGGATGGCGCGTTCTTCGGCCGCAGCCGGCTGGCGCGGGCGCTCGAGGGCCTCGCGAACCGCTCCCCCGAAGGAGCCCGCGCCGAGGTCGCCGCGTCGCTCCTGGCGTTCGAGGGGGATCGGCGGCACGACGACGCGACCCTCCTCGCCCTGGCGTTCGACCCTGTCTGAACGGCCGCCACGGGATCGGCAGGACCCCGAAAAGTCGACGGCCGCGCCGGGGAGGGGCGGCGCGGCCGTCGGTCGGGTCGCGAAGAGCGGGGCGCTAGTCCCCGGGGCGTCTCCGCGTCGTTCTCGGGTGGAACGCGTCCTCGCAGGTCATCCCGCCACCATCCTTCAGTTCGCGCCGCCCCACATCAGGCCGCTCGTCGTGAGGACCGACTCCAGGCCGAAGAGGCGGCAGCCGGCGCCGCCCCACAGCAGACCGGAGGTGGTGATCTGATCGTTTTCGGTCCCGAGCAGGCTGCCGATGCGGCGCAGCCCGCCCCAGATGAGCCCCTGCTGCCACGAGTCATCCCAGATGCCGTCGACCGGCTCGAACACGATCCCGCCGTCCGCCCCCGGCACCGCGCGCGGCGACAGCGCCGAAGAGGCGGTGAGGTTCGACGCCAGCGCCGCCTCGATGTCCAGGTAGCCGGCGCCGGTCTCGAACGGCAGGTGGTCGTCCTTGGACGCGCTCGCCATGAGGCGCGCCTTCAGGTCCGAGGGGCGCAGCCCCGGCTCGCGCTGCAGCATCAGGGCCGCGGCGCCGGCGACCATCGGCGCGGCGAGCGAGGTGCCGGAGAGGACGAGGTAGTCCCCCGGCCGGCCCGGGTCGCCGTCGGTCCGGTACGCGCCGGCGGGCAGGACCGTCTCGGGGTGGTTCGCGTCGATCCACGCGCCGCGGGCGCGCAGCGACACGATGAATGCGCCCGGCGCCACCAGGTCCGGCTTGACGATGTGATCGATGAGGCTCGGGCCGCGCGCCGAGAAGCGGGCGAGCACGTCGTCCTCGCGGGCCACGGTGCGGCTGTCGTCCATGGCGCCCACCGTCAGCGCGCTCGGCTCGTTGCCGGGGCTCAGGATGGTTCCGAAGCCGCTGCCGACCTGTCCCTGGTTGCCGGCCGCCACCACGACCAGCACGCCCGCCTGCACCGCCGCCCGGACCGCGCGGCACAGCGGGTCGGTGACGTACGACTCGTACACCGGGTGGCCGAGCGACAGGTTCAGGACGCGGATGT
>DATKFL010000200.1:0-7283 GCA_035511355.1 Dongiaceae bacterium | reverse complement strand
CTTCGCGCGGCTGCCGTCGCCGCAACGGGTGCCGACCGACCTGCGCGAGGTGATCGACGCCTGCCTCGCGCTGTACCGCGACCGTCACCCGGGAATCCGGATCGAGGCGCGTCTCGCCGCCGACCTGCCGCCGGTGCTGGTGGACGGAGAGCAGATCCGCCGGGCGCTGGTGAACCTCCTCGACAACGCCGTCGAGGCGATCGGCGCGCACGGGAGCGTGGTCATCGAAGCGGCGGTCGACCCCGGCGCCGGCGCGGTGCGGCTCGAGGTGGCCGACGACGGGCCGGGGATCCCTCCGGAAGATCTCGATCGCCTCTTCCTGCCCTATTTCTCCACCAAGAAGCGCGGCACCGGCCTCGGTCTCGCCATCGTGCACCGCATCGTCACCGACCATGCGGGGCGGATCCGCGTGACCGGCAACCCGCCGCACGGAGCCCGGTTCATCATCGATCTCCCGGTCGCTTCGTGAGCCGGCGGTCCGGAGCCCGCCGCGGATGCCCGCGACGCGTGCGATAGAATCGGCGGCATGGCGCGCGAGCGGGTGCTGGTGGTCGACGATGAGGAGGGTGTCCGGGCGACGCTCGGCGGGGTCCTGCGCGACGAGGGGTACGTCGTCGACAGCGCCGGTTCGGGCGAAGAGGGGCTCGAGATGCTGCGGCGACGGCCGTACCACGCCGTGCTCCTCGATGTCTGGCTCCCGGGCCGCGACGGCCTCGCGGTGCTCGAGGAGATCGCCGGCTTCCCCTCGGCGCCGCGGGTCATCATGATCTCGGGCCACGCCGACGTGCCGGTGGCGCACCGCGCCGGGCGGCTCGGCGCCTACGATTTCATCGAGAAGCCGCTCTCCCTCGACAAGGTGGTCATGGCGCTCCGGAACGCCATCGCCGACCGCCGCAAGGACGCGCGGCTGACCAGCCTCAAGGAGCGGGTCGAGCCGGAGGACGGGCTGATCGGGACGAGCCCGGCGATCGAGGAGTTGCGCCGCCAGATCGACCTCGCGGCGCCGACGCAGGGCCGCGTGCTGATCACCGGCGAGAACGGCACCGGCAAGGAGCTGGTGGCGCGCCTGATCCACTCCCGGTCGCTCCGGCGCGAGGAGCTGTTCGTCGAGATGAACTGCGCGGCGATCCCGGAGGAGTTGATCGAGGCCGAGCTGTTCGGACACGTCAAGGGCGCCTTCACGGGGGCGGTCGACGCCAAGGCGGGGCGCTTCCTCCTGGCGGACGGCGGCACCCTGTTCCTCGACGAAATCGCCGACATGTCCCTGCGCACCCAGGCGAAGGTGCTCCGGGTGCTCCAGGAGCAGGCGTTCGAACCGGTCGGCGGCACGACCGTCCGGGTCGACGTGCGGGTCATCGCCGCGACCAACAAGGACCTGCAGCGCGAGATCGCCGAAGGGCGTTTCCGGGAGGACCTCTACTTCCGGCTCAGCGTCGTGCCGCTCCGGGTGCCGCCGCTGCGGGAGCGGGCGGAGGACATCCCGCTGCTCGCCGATCAGTTCCTGGGTTACTTCGCGAAACAGTACGGCCGGCCCCGCCGGCTGGCGCCGGAGGCGCTGCCGATCCTCAGGGCGCACGCCTGGCCCGGCAACGTCCGGGAGCTCTGGAACCTGATCGAGCGGCTGATGATCCTCGCCGCCGGCTCGACCATCGAAGCCGGCGAGGTGGCCGCCGCGCTCCGGGGCGACGGCCCGGCGCGCCCGGCGGAGGGGGACCCCGATTTCCCGTCGCTCCGGGAGGGGCGCGAGGAGTTCGAGCGCCGCTTCATCCTGCGCAAGTTGCGCGAGGCCGGGGGCAACGTGGTGCGCGCCGCCGAGATGCTCGGGCTCGAGCGCAGCCACCTCTACCGCAAGATGCGCTCCTACGGCATCCGGAGCGCGGAAAACGGGGAGGAATGAGCCCGGACGCGGCCCGCGAGCCCTCGGCCTGTGTTGACAGGGTGGGAACCGTCTGATAAAAACCTCCGGGCTTCGTGTACGGACTGGAGGACAGCCCCGACATGCAGTCGACCCGTGGCCTCGAGTACGGCCTCGAAGGGATCCTCCTCCGGGAAATCGTCGAGGCGCTCGAAGGGCCGATCCGGTTCCACCAGTGCCTCGATCACCTGCGCGATCGCGGTCGTCGCGGCCGATGCCATGTCCGCCAGGTTGTCGATCAGGTGCAACGCGAAGTGGCCGGCGTGCTCGAACGGACGACGCGGGCCGGGTTTCTGGAAGTGACGTCGTAAATCCGGGAGCGCCAGCGCGGGAGTGATTTCGGACCGATGGAGTCCGATTCGTGCCGGCGTCCCATCGATGGAGGATCGTTCATGAACCAGGCCCAGGCCTCATCGCCTGTCGAATCGACCGTTCCGGTGTCTCCGATGTCGTCGAGCGCAGCGCCCCGTCCGGCAGTCCGTCGGCGCCGGGTGACGCGCTACCTGCGTCCGGATGTCCTGTTCGGGACCGGTTTGAAGGGAGTGGCCAACCTGGCCTGGCATGCCTTCCAGGCGGTGAACCGCCGCGTGCCGTACGGGCAGATGCAGCCGAAGTGGGCGCCGGCGCCGCTGATCAAGTCCAAGGATCGGACTTTTCCGCAGCTCGGCTTCCCGCGCGAGACCGACTCGCTCTGCCCGCAGTGCGTCAAGGACGTGCGTGAGCGGATTCTGAAGGGCGAGGCCGACTGGCGTTCCCTCCTGCAGGGGAAGCCGGGCGAGGTGCGCGCCCGCATCGTCGAGCGCAACGGCGAGGTCTGGATGGAGAAGACCTGCGCGAAGCATGGGCCCTGCGAGGACATCATGGCGGTCGACGTCGAGTTCCTGCGCCGCATGGAGCGCCTCTACCCCGGGCGCGACTTCCGCATGGCGCCGGACCCGTACCACAACCACGGCTCCTCGACCGTGAAGTACGGCCGCGGCGCGGTCCTGACCGTGGACCTCACCAACCGCTGCAACATGATGTGCAATCCCTGTTTCATGGACGCGAACCAGGTCGGCTACGTGCACGAGCTCTCCTGGGACGACGTGCGCCAGATCCTCGACAACTCGATCAACGTCACGCCGCGCCGCCAGATGTCGGTGCAGTTCTCGGGCGGCGAGCCGACGCTCTCGCCCTACTTCCTCGACGCGGTGGCCTACGCGCGCAAGGTCGGCTACCAGAGCGTCCAGGCGGCGACCAACGGCATCCGCTTCGCGCAGGACATCGACTTCGCGCGCCGCGCCAAGGCGGCCGGGTTGCGTCTCGCCTACCTGCAGTTCGATGGAGTCACGAACGAGGCCAACAACCATCGCGGGGTCGGCAACCTGTACGACGTCAAGAAGCGGGCGCTCGAGAACCTCAAGGAAGCCGGCATCGACGTGACCCTCGTCGTGACCATCGTCAACACGGTCAACAACGACCAGGTCGGCCCGATCGTCCGGTTCGCGATCGACAACATCGACAAGATCAACGCGGTCTCGTTCCAGCCGGTGTCGTTCACCGGCCGCGACGAGGACATCGACGACGAGACCCGCCGCAAGCAGCGCTACACGCTGTCGCACCTCGCCCAGGACGTGAAGTCGCAGCTCGGCTTCACCGAGCCGCTCAGGGACTGGTACCCCCTGTCGGCGTCCGGACCGTTCTCCGACATCCGCGACCAGCTGGACGGCATCGAGGCCGAGTTCGGCAATCTCAAATGCGGCTGCCATCCGAACTGCGGCATCGGGACGATGCTGGTGGTGAACCAGCGCACCAAGGCCGCCGTGCCGTTCCCGCAGATCCTCGACACCGATCAGTTGATCGAGGACATCAAGCTGATCACCGACAGCTGCCGCTCGAAGACGCTGACGGTGGTGCAGTTCTCGCTCGCGGTGCTGCGCAACACCCGGTTCGCGGAGCTTCCGGAGGGTCTGTCGCTCTGGGAGATGCTGAAGATCATCGACGGCCACAACGGCGCGCGGCTGGGTGTCGCCAAGAAGGCGCGCTACGACTGGCGGATCATGATGGTCGCCGGGATGTGGTTCCAGGACCTGTTCAACTACGACTTCCGCCGCACCGAGATGTGCATCATCCCGTACGGCACGCAGGTCGGCGAGGTGTCGTTCTGCGCCTACAACACCGGCATCGGCTGGCGCCAGATCGTCGAGAAGATGTTCTCGACCCACTCCACCGCGCAGTGGTTCAAGGAGAAGGGGCGCCACCCGATCTACGCCGCCGGCAAGGCGGTGCCGCTGGAGCCGGCGGTCCCGGCGCCGGCTCTCGCCGGCGTCACGACCTCCGCGCCGATCCCGGTCTCGGCGATCGGCCGGCCGGGCGCCGCTCCGGTGCCGGTGCTGGCGGGCGCCTCGGTCGAGGCCGGCGGCTGCAGTTCCGGCTGCGCCCACTGAGAAAGGTCTGAGGGGATCCGGGCGGCCGGGCCACCGGCCGCCCGCGCTTCAGTCGCGCCGGGGCTCCGACCCGGACTGCTCGAGCCGGCGCTCGAACAGCATGCCGGGATCGGCCCCCTCGAGCCTCAGATAGAAGGCCGCGACGTCGAACAGCGCGTCCTGCGGCACCAGTCCCACGATTTCGCTGCCGGCGATGCCGGCGCCCCAGCGCGCCGCTTCGCTCCGCACCACCTCGAAGACCCGGTGCAGCGGGGTGCGACGGAAGTCGGTCATGTTGATCGACACCTGCGCCAGGCGGCGATCCTCGAGCATCACCCCCATCGCCTTCACGTAGCGGAGGCCGCCGCTGCTGTGGCGGATCGCCCTGGCGATCCGGTTGGCCACCTCGAGGTCGGCGGTGGTGAGGTTGATGTTGAAGGCGATCAGGAACTCGCGCGCTCCCACCGCGACGCAGCCGCCGCTCGGGTGCACGCGCGCCGGGCCGAAATCGGGCGCCCACTGCGGGTCACGCATCTTCTCCGGGAAGCCTTCGAACTCGCCCTTGCGCACCGCGGCGAGGTCGCGGCGGTGCGGCGCGCTGGCGGCCTCCTCGTAAAGGTAGACCGGCAGCCCGTGCCGGTCGGCGACCGACCGGCCCACCTCGCGCGCCAGGGCGACGCACTCCGGCATCGTGATGCCGCGGATCGGCACGAAGGGGATCACGTCGACCGCCCCCATGCGTGGGTGATGCCCCTGGTGCGCGCGCAGGTCGATGCGCTCGAGCGCCGCCGCGACCAGCGCCTCGACCGCGGCGCGCACCGCGTCGGGCGTCCCGGCGAGCGTCAGGACGGTGCGGTTGTGATCGGCGTCGGAGGAGCGGTCGAGGACGCGCACCGGCCCGGAAGCGCGCACCGCGTCGACGATCGCGTCGATCACGTCGGCCCGGCGGCCTTCGCTGAAGTTCGGAACGCATTCCAGGAGGGCCATCAGGTCAGTCTCCGTCGGGCGCGCCGCCGTCGTCCCGGCCCGGGAGCAGGGTGTTGCGCGCCAGGGCGGCGACCAGCCGGCGCGGGTCGTGCGCGAGCGGCCCGTCCCAGGCGGCCAGCAGGCGGCGGGCGGGGACGCCGCGCGCGGCGCGGTCATCGAGAGGATCGAGGAACGACGACTCGGAGGCGGCCCCCTGGGCCGCGAGACCGGCACGCGCCCGGTCGAGCAGGGCGTCGAACAGGTCACCGGCGCTGCGCGCCCCCGGGACCCCGGCGACTCCCGCGGCCGGGAGCGCCGCGCCCGGGCCGAGGCGGCAGACGTCGTCGAGGAAGCGATTGCGCTCCGCGAAGCTCCAGCCGGCGGTGAGGGCGACACACCAGGCCAGCGCCGCGGGGTCGTACAGCAGCCCCTTCCAGAGCGCCGCCAGCGCCATCGCCGAGGCCGGGTCGGCCGAGTCGGCGCCGCGCATCTCGAGGTAGTGCTTGAGCCGCACCTCGGGGAAGAGGGTCGTGAGGTGGCGCTGGAAATCGGCGACCGTGGCGCGCCGGCCGTGGAACCCGTCCCGGATGAAGCGCCGGAAGGTGACCCCCTCCCCGGGGTGATAGGCGCCGTCGCGCACCACGAAGAAGAGCGGCACGTCGAGCGCCCATTCGAGGTAATCGCCGAACCCCGCGTCGTCCCGGAAGACGAAGTCTAGGAGGCCGCAACGGTCGCGATCGGTGTCACGCCACGCCCAGGCGCGCGCGCTCTGCATGCCGTTCGGCCGCCCCTCGGTGAGCGGCGAGTGCGCGAACAACGCGGTCACCACGGGCGTGACCGCCATGGCGGCGCGCATCTTCGCCATCGCGTCGCGCTCGTCGCCGTAGTCGAGGTTGGCCTGGATGCAGGCGGTCTGCTGCATCATCACGTGCCCGCGGGTGCCGCGGGTCGGGAGGTACTCGCGCATGATCGCGTAGCGCTTCTTCGGGATCCAGGGCAGGCGGCCGAGCGGCGCCAGCGGCTGCATCCCGACGCCGAGCCAGGCGATCTCCGCGGAGCGCGACGCCTGCGCGACGTCCTCGAGATAACCCAAAAGCTCGGCGCGCATCGACGCCAGATCGCGATGCACCGCGCCCGACATCTCCAGCTGGCACCCCGGCTCGAGCGTGATCCGGGTGCCGCCGCGGTGCGCACCGAGAAGATGCCCGTCCTCGGTGTCGGCGTCGAACCCGCGCTCGCCCACCAGGGTCGAGAGCACCGCCAGCACCGATCGCGGTCCGTCGTACGGCACCGGGTCGAGGGTGTCGGCGAGCAGGCCGAAGCGCTCGTATTCGAGGCCGACGCCCCACTGCGCGCGCGGCTTCGATCCCGGCGTGAAGTAGCCGTCGAGATCGCTCTCGCGCGTGAGGACCTGCTCCGGGTCGGTCATGGTGATTGGGCGGGGATTCTATCACCCACCCTCGGGCGGGACGGGCGCGCGGCGCGGGTCGGGCCCGGGCCACGGCGGGCGTGACCCGCCGCGCTCAGCCGGTCTTCGCGCCTCCGGCCGCGGCCGGGGGCGCCGCGTCCTGGGCGATCCGCCGTTCGCGCCGCGCGAGGAACGCGCGTGCCGCCTCGTCACCCGGCAGACCGAGACAGGCGGCGAGCTCGCGGATGAAACCGCGCAGGAAGACCGGCGGGGGCAGGAGATCGAAGCGCTCCTCCTCGATCGCCTTCAGGTAGGCGACCCGGATCTTGGAGCGCGAGGCGATCCCTTCGAGAGTCAATCCGAGGCGCGCGCGTTCGGCCGCCAGCCCCGCACCGGTCAGCTGCACCGGTTGGGGAGGTTCGGCGGGAACGGCGGGCTCCGCGGTCGGCGCCGGCTCGGGGACGGACGGGGCGGTCGCGACGGCGGCGGCGGTCCCGGGGTCGGCGTCCGCCGGTCCGGGTGCGGGCTCCGATCCGCGACCGGCGTCGGCCGCGACGTCGAGCGCCGGCCCGGCGGTGGGTGCCGCGGC
>DATKFL010000199.1:0-6312 GCA_035511355.1 Dongiaceae bacterium | reverse complement strand
ATGGAGCGCCAGGAGGTCGGCGCGCGCCGCGACCAGGACGGCGCGCGCGGCGTCGCCGTCGGCAGGCGTGGCGGCCATGTCGACGGGAGTCGCCGCCGCCTCGCCGAGAACCGCGGAAAGCGCCGCGAAGGCGAACCCGGCCGCGGGCCGCGCCGCCTCGAGGGCGGCCCGCTCCGCGGCGGGCGCGAACTCGGCGACGATCCCCCGGCCGAGGGTCGCGCCGGCGGTCGCCTCGACGTTGGTCAGGAGGATCGCGCGGGCGCCGGCGACGCCGCGAGCCGGCACGCCGGGGTAGGTGAGGGCGTCCGGAGTCGCCGGTCCACCGGGGGCGACCGAACCGAGAAGCAGGCGCGCCGAGGCGTGCACCGGCGGCGCCGGGGGAAGGCCGGCGCGCCCGGGCGATGCCGCCAGGAGGTCGCCCGCCGCGGCCGCGAGCGCCGCGACCGCGCGTTCCCGCGCCGGGTCGGTGATCGACACGACACCGTACCAGGCGCCGGTCGTGCCGGTACCGGCCGGGGGCGCCCCCGGCTCCGGCCCGATCAGGAGATCGACGCGTTTCCCGCCGACGATCCAGTCGTCCGCCCAGGCTCTGAAACCGGCCGACGCCGGATCCTCGATCGCCGTCGCGAGCCGTTCGAACCCGCTGCGCTCGTCGGGCGCCGCGAATACCGCGCCTTTGGCGAGAAAGCCGCGCAGGGTGCGAATCGCCGCCTCCTGTCGCCGGTCGTTCTCGGATCGGCGCGTGGTGATCCCGCCCGCCGCGCCGGTCGTCGCAGCGGGGCGCGCGGCGATCGCCGGCTCGAAGTCCGGATCGAAGATCACCGGGCGGAGCCGCGCCAGCTTGGCGTCAAGCGTCTCGCCGAGGGCCAGCCGGATCTCGGCACCTCCCTGCCGCGCCACCTCCGCCGCGCCGCGCAGATCGGCCGGCGTGAACGAGGGGACGAACTTCCTCCCGGTCCAGCGGTCGTGGTTGCCGGCATGAATCCAGAGGCGCTCGAGATAGTTGCGGATCGCCTCGCGCACCGGGACGTCGCTCCCCTTCGGGTGGGTCAGCACCTCCTCGAAGAGATCGCGCACCTCGAGGGCGATGCCGCCGTCACGGTTCCAGGCGCGATCGCGCCCGGCGATGACCGCGCGCGCCAGGTAGTAGGCAAGCGCGCGCTCCGACGGCGGCAGGGACTCGAACCCGTCGATCGGGAGCGGCACGAGCCCCACGCCGCCGACCGTCTCGACGACCGCCGGCGCCGCGGTGGTCGCCGCCGCGGGGTGGTCCACGCCGTGCGGCGGCGAGCCGCCGCACCCGGCCACGGAGAGCAGCAGGAACGCCAGCGCGGCGACCGCCCGGGGGGTGCGCCGCTCGTGTCCTAACTCGTGATTTTCCAAGGGCATCCGGGGTGTCGTCCCGCCCGGGATCCCCGGGGCCGCATCATTATATAGAGGCGCGCGCCGGGGGGGCCGCCGGTCGGGCCCGCGCGCGTTGACACCCCCCCCGCCGGCTGGGTTAGAGTCCGCGCCATCGCGCACCGCGGCGCGTGCCCATCGAGGAGCACACCGGCATGCAGACGACGCCAGGCGCGCCACCGTTCAAGCCGTTCGTCCCCGACGAGACGAATCTCGCCGAGTTCACCCCCAAAGCGGTGATCCTCGGCGCCTTCTTCGCCGTGCTGTTCGGCGCCGCCACCGTCTACCTGGCGCTGCGCGCCGGGGTCACGGTCTCGGCGTCGATCCCGATCGCGGTCCTGGCGATCGCCGTGTTCAAGAAGGTCGGCTCGACCATCCTCGAGAACAACATCGTCCAGACGATCGGCTCGGCGGGGGAGTCGGTCGCCGCCGGTGTGACCTTCACGGTGCCGGCCTTCCTCTTCCTGTCGACCGCCGCCGGCGGTGATCGCTTCTTCTCCTACTGGCCGATCATGATGCTGTCGCTTGCGGGGGGATTCCTGGGCGTCCTGATGATGGTGCCGCTCCGGCGCGCCCTCATCGTGCAGGAGCACGGCAATCTCCCCTACCCGGAGGGGACCGCCTGCGCCGAGGTGCTGGTGGCGGGGGAGAAGGGCGGCGCGATGGCGCGCCTCGTGTTCAACGGATTGTGGGTCGCGATGATCTACAAGGTCCTGAACACGGTCCTGGCCTTCTTCAAGGAGGTCCCGGCATTCGTCACCAGCCAGACGGCGGTGCTCCGGAACTTCACGATCAACTGCGAGATCACGCCGGAATACCTCGGAGTCGGTTACATCATCGGGCCGCGCGTCGCCGGCATCATGGTGTCGGGGAGCATCCTCGGCTGGATGGCGCTGACTCCGCTGCTGTCGATGTTCGTGGACGATCAGACCCTGCACGCGCAGCTGCGCTCGCTCGCCTTCTCGGATCATTGGATCGAGACCCACAGCATGGCGGAGCAGTTCTACCGCGGCTACATCCGGCTGATCGGCGCCGGAGCGGTGGCGATGGCGGGCCTGATGTCCCTGGCGCGATCGCTCCCGACCATCTGGGGCGCCTTCGCCGGGAGCCTCAGGAGCCTCAAGGGGGGGCTCGGCCACCAGGGCGCGCTGAAGCGCACCGAGCACGACCTGCCGATCGGCTTCGTGGCGATCGGGTCGGTGATCCTGGCGCTGGTCATCGCTTTCGGGATGCCGGGGCTCCCGACCCACGGGTTCGGCTCGCTCGCCCTGGCAGTCCTGATCGTCGGCTTCGGGTTCTTCTTCGTGACCGTGTCGTCGCGCATCGTCGGGCTCATCGGCACGACCTCGAACCCGATCTCGGGGATGACCATCGCGACCCTGATGGGGACCTGTTTTTTCTTCATCATGTGCGGCTGGACCGGCGACCCGTACCAGACCGCCGCGGTGATCGTCGGCGCGATCGTCGCCGTCGCCGCCGCCAACGCCGGCGCCACGTCGCAGGATCTCAAGACCGGCTACATCGTCGGCGCCACGCCGCGGTGGCAGCAGATCGGCCTCATCATCGGGGTCACCGCGTCGGTGTTCGCGATCGGCGGCACCCTCTTCCTCCTGCACAACTCGGGATACGGGCCGATCGGGTCGGACAAGCTGCCGGCGCCGCAGCCGACCCTCATTGCCACCCTCGTGAAGGGGATCCTCGGCGGCAATCTGCAGTGGGCGTTCGTGCTGGTCGGGGCGGCGCTGGCGGTGATGATCCAAGTGATGGGGATCTCCGCGCTGGCCTGGGCGGTCGGCGCCTACCTGCCGCTCTCGACCACGATGCCGATCTTCGTCGGCGGCCTGATGCGCCTCATCGCCGAGAAGCTTACCGGCGAGAAGCAGGAGTCGGAGATCTCGAGCGGGATGCTGTACAGCACCGGCCTCGTGGCCGGCGGCTCGATCGGCGGCGTCCTGATCGCGGCGCTCTCGGCCTATCCGATCGCGAAGGCCGGCGGCGGCGAGACCAATCCGCTCGAGCTGCTGCAGTCGTTCGGCGCCTCGCTCGGCTTCCTGCACAACGGCTGGCCGGCCGACCTGATCGCCGTCGCCTGCTTCGGCGTGCTCGGCTGGCTCCTGGTCAGCGCCGCCCGCCGCCGTATCACCGCGTGATGCAGGACGCCCGCCCGCCTGCGGGACCTGCGCCCGCCGGGGCGGCGCCGATGCCGGCGCTGCGCCGCGAGCTCAGGCTCTGGGATCTCGTCCTCCTCAACGTCGTCGCGATCACCGGGCTGCGATGGTGGCTGACCGCCGCCGGCGGGTATGGCTGGTCGGCCCTGCCGCTCTGGGTCCTGGCGAACCTGTTCTTCTTCCTGCCGTCGGCGCTGGCGGTGATCGACCTCACCACCCGCTACCCGGAGCAGGGCGGCATCTACGTCTGGACGAAGCGGGCGTTCGGCGACCTGCACGGCTTCATCTGCGGCTGGACCTACTGGACCAACAACATCATCTATTTCCCGACCATCCTGCTGTTCACGGTCGCCAACCTGGTCTTCACCCTGGGGCCGGCGCAGTCGGGGCTGATGCAGAAGCCGCTCTTCGTCGCGGGAGCATCGCTGCTGATCTTCTGGATCGCCGTGCTGGCGAATGTCCGCGGCCTGCGCTACGCCCGGCTGCTCAACGCCACCGGCGCCTACGGCACCTGGATCCCGGCGATGCTCCTGATCGGGGTCGCCCTGGTCGCGTACCTGCGCTCCGGGCCGGCGACGCCCCTCTCGGCCGCCGCCTTCCTGCCGGCGGTGTCGGTCGGGACGGTCGCCTTCTTCTCGCAGATCTGCTTCGCCTTCTCCGGGTTCGAACTGGGCTCGGTGATGGGGGGGGAGATCGTCAACCCGCGCCGGAACGTGCCGCTCGGCATCCTGATCGCGGGCGCCATCATCACCGCGATCTACATCCTCGGCACCGCCGCGCTCCTGGTGGCGCTGCCGAAGGGGGATATCGGCGTCCTCGACGGCGTCGGCTACGCGCTCTCCGCGGTGCAGACGCGTTTGGGGATCGGCGTCTGGCTGGCGCTCGGGGGAGCGCTTCTGGTCGGGCTCGGCGGCCTCGGCCAGATGAGCGCCTGGATCGGCGGCGCGTCGCGCATTCCGTTCATGGCCGGTATCGATCGCTACCTGCCGGCGGCGTTCGGCAGGCTGCACAAGAGCTACGCGACGCCGCACATCGCCATCTACTGGATGGGCGGCGTCTCGAGCCTGCTGATCATCATGAGTCTTGCGGGCGGGGCGGTGCGCGACGCCTATCTCTTCCTGGCGAACTTCACCATCATCGTCTACTTCATCCCGTACCTCTATCTCTTCGCGGCCCTGGTGCGGCTGGCGTCGGGGCCGCCGCCGGCCGGTTCGATCCCGATCCCCGGAGGACGCTTCGGCATCCGCCTGGTGGCGGTGGTCGGCTTCATGACGACGCTGTTCGCCTGCTTGTTCGCGCTGATGCCACCCGACGGCGTCAATCCCTGGGCATACGAGGCGAAGATCCTGGTCGGGTCGCTGCTCCTGGTGCTTTGCGGCTGGATCCTGTTCCGCCGTGGACGGATTACGGCGGCCGGCGGGCCGGCTCCGACAGCGCCGCCGGCGCGCTGATCGAAAGAACGACGTGGGCGACGCCCGCTTCCCCACCACGCACCTGTCGGCGGTCGCCGGCGCCCGGAGCGGCGAGCCGGAGACCCGGCGGCGCGCCTTCGAGTCGATCGTCGGCGCCTACTGGCGCCCGGTCTACGCGCACGTCCGGATCAAGTGGCGGCGCGCCGCGGCGGACGCCGAGGATCTGACCCAGGCCTTCTTCGCGCGCGCCCTCGAGAAGGAGTACTTCGCCGGGTTCGATCCGGCCAGGGGCCGCTTCCGCACCTATCTGCGCACCTGTCTCGATCGCTTCGTCGCCAACGAGGAGAAGGCGGCCGCGCGCCTGAAGCGGGGCGGCGACGCGGCGCCGCTGCCGCTCGACTTCGCCGCCGCCGAGGCGGCGGTGGCGTCGGCCGGCCACGCCTCTCCCGAGGAGGTGTTCGACGCGGAGTGGGTGCAGGCGCTGTTCGCCCGCGCGGTCGCGCGGCTCGAGACGCACTGCGCCGCCGCGGGGCGGGCGACCGATTTCCATCTCTTCCGCCGCTACGATCTCGAAGACGCCGGCCGGGGCGCTCTCACCTACGAGACGCTCGCCGCCGAGATCGGGCTCACCGCGAGCCTCGTGACCAACCATCTGGCGCGGGTGCGGCGCGAGTTCCGGCGGCTCCTTCTCGAGACCCTCCGGGAGATCACCGGGAGCGACGAGGAGTATCGTCTCGAGGCGAGGCTCCTCCTCGGGCGCGAGCCCGCGGCGGAGGATGGAGACGATGGCGGAGGATGATCGTCTCGCGCATCTGCGGGCGGTGGCCGATCTCCCCGATCTGACCGGCACGCGCTACCGCCTGGTCCGCCGGCTCGGCCGCGGCGGCATGGCGACCGTCTACCTCGTCGAGGATCAGGCGCTCGGACGCGAGGCGGCGCTCAAGGTCCTCTCCGAGCCCGATCCGACCGGGGCGCTGGCCCGAAGGCTCGAGGCCGAGGCGCGGCTCCTGGCGCGCATCGAGCACCCGAACCTGGTGCCGGTGCACGACGTCGGGTCGCTTCCCGACGGGCGGGTCTTCTACGTCATGCAGTACGTGCGTGGCGAGCGGCTCGACGCCTGGATCCGGGGAAACCGGACCCGACCGGAGGTGCTGCGTCTCTTCGTGAAGGTGGCCGACGCCGTCGGCTTCGCGCACGCGCAGGGGGCGGTGCACCGCGATCTCAAGCCGGAGAACGTCATGGTCGGCGCCTTCGGCGAGGCGCTGGTGATCGACTGGGGGGTGGCGAAGATCGTCGGCGGGTCGGAGGCGCCGACGCTCGCGCTCGACGGC
>DATKFL010000198.1:0-2154 GCA_035511355.1 Dongiaceae bacterium | reverse complement strand
AGCGCGTCGCATGAGGTGCTTCTCCCGGCAGCCATCCGGCGGAATCTGTGCAAGGATATCCGCCACCAGAAAAGTCATCGGCCACGCCGGCACGCGCGCCTCGGGAGGGCACGAAGGTGGGACCGTCGTCGCGGGAATTCGACATCCTCTGTCTCGGGGGAGGGGTCGCCGGGGAGGCGATCGCGGCGGGCCTCCAGGGCAGCGGGCTGACGCTGGCGGTCGTCGAGCGGGAGCTGGTCGGAGGCGAGTGCCCCTACTGGGGCTGCGTGCCCTCCAAGACCCTGCTTCGCTCCGGCGAGACCTTGAGCGAGGCCGATCGCGCCCGGCTTCTGGCCGCCGCGCGGGTCGACTGGACCGTCGACTTCCCGAAAGTCTCCAAGCGCGTGCTCTGGATGGCGCGCGACCTGGACGACAGCCGGCCGGCCGCCGCGCTCGAGGCGACCGGCGCCCGGCTGTTCCGCGGCGAGGGAAGACTGATCGATCCGCGCACCATCGAGGTCGCGGGCGGGCGTCTCGTGGCGCGCCGGGGGGTGGTCATCGCCAACGGCAGCACCGCGGTGATTCCGACCATCCCGGGCCTCGAGACGGTCGACTACTGGACCAACCGACAGGCGGCGATTCCGAAGGAGCTGCCGGCGACGCTCGCCATCCTCGGCGGAGGCGCGATCGGGATCGAGCTGGGGCAGGCGTACGCACGCCTCGGCTCGAAGGTGACGGTGATCGAGGCGGGAGCGAAGTTCCTCGGCCTCGAGGAGCCGGAGGCCGGGGCGGCGCTCCGCCCGCACCTCGAGGCGGACGGCATCGCGCTGTCGATTGGGGACCCCTGCGTCGGTGTCGAGAAGGCGCCGGCGACGCCGGCGCGAAGCGCTGCGGCCGTCATCGTCCGCCTGAAGTCCGGGAAGACGATCGCCGCCGACCGGCTGCTGGTGGCCACCGGCCGCCGTCCCAACGCGGAGGCCTGGCGCGATGCCGGCCTCCCCCAGACCGAGCGCGGCTGGCTGAAGGTCGACCCGCGCACGCTCGAGGCGCGGCCGGGCCTCTTCGGCGCGGGCGACGTCACGGGACTCGGCGGCTTCACCCACCTCGCCTACTACCACGGGCAGGTGGTGGCCCGACGCCTCCGGGGCGAGGAGGCCACAGCCGATCACACGGCGGTGCCGCGGGTCACCTTCACCGATCCCGAGATCGCCTCGGTCGGGCTGTCGGAAGCCGCCGCGCGCGCGCAGGGGATCGACGTCGTCGTCGCCGGCGCCGACCCGGCCGAGTCCGCGCGCGGCTACATCCACGACTTTCACGGCGGCGCGCTGAAGCTGGTCGGCGATCGCGGACGCGGGGTGCTGATCGGCGCCACCCTGGTCACTCCGCGCGCCGGAGAAATCCTCGGCGAGTTGGTGCTGGCGATCAAGCTGGGCACGCCGCTCGCGACGCTCGCCGACGTCATTCACCCCTTTCCCGCCTTCAACCGGGTGCTCGGGGCCAGCCTGGGCGACCTCGCCGCGAAGGCCAGGAGGTCCACATGAGCAAAGTCGAGTACATGCTCGAGGTCGTCGTCATCCCGGTGTCGGACGTCGATCGCGCCAAGCGTTTCTACGAGGGGCTGGGGTGGCGGCTGGACGCCGATTTCCCCGGCGAGGACAACTTCCGGGTGATCCAGATGACCCCTCCCGGCTCGTCCTGCTCGATCCACTTCGGCAGGCGGGTCACGACGGCGGCGCCGGGCTCGGTGCAGAACCTCTACCTCGTGGTGTCCGACCTCGAGGCGGCGCGCGCCGATCTCAAGGCCCGCGGCGTCGACGTGAGCGGGGCGTTCCACTTCACCGGGTTCGGCGGCAAGCCGGTGCCGGGCCCCGACCCCGAGGGGCGCTCCTACAGCAGCCTCGCCACCTTCAAGGATCCCGACGGCAACGGCTGGCTCCTCCAGGAAATCAAGCAGCGGCTCCCGGGGCGGGTCTAGTCATGGAGATCGCGACCCTGACCGGCTTCCTGCGCGAGGCGGAGCAACACCACGGCGGCTACCAATCGACCGCGCCAAAGCACCACTGGTCGGACTGGTACGCCGCCTACATCGTCGCGCGCGATCGCGGCAGAACTCCCGACCAGGCGATCGAGGAGGCCGGGCACCACATGGAGCGCCTCCTGGGTCGCCGGGAGGGA
>DATKFL010000197.1:0-4338 GCA_035511355.1 Dongiaceae bacterium | reverse complement strand
CACGGCAAGCCCCACCGGAAGGCCGCCGGGCGATAGAATCCGGGCCCGCCCGGGCTCGAGCGCGACCGCCCCGGCACGGAGCCCTCCGGCATGGCCGCCAAGCGGAAGTCGGTCGTTCACGCGATCCTGGCGGCGCTCCTGCTGGTCCACGCCGGGCTCGCGATCCACGCGTCCCGCCGCACCTCGGTCACGATCGACGAGTTCGCGCACCTACCGGCGGGCCTGGCCTGCCTGAAGCACGGCGCGTTCTCCCTCTACCATCACAACCCGCCGCTCGCGAAGATGCTGGCGGCCGCCGCCGCCCTGCCGGACCGTCCGGTCGTGCCCGAGCCGACCGCCGGCGGCGAGGCCGGCGCCGGTCGCGGCCCGGTCGGTCAGGTCGAATATGCCCAGGAGTTCGAGCGCGCCAACGCCTCGCGCTACTTCGATCTCTTCCGCGCCGCGCGCCTGGCGATCGTGGCGCTGTCGGTCCTGGGGGGCCTGCTGGTCTTTGCCTGGGCGAGGCGTCTCTGGGGTGACGCGGGTGGGCTGCTCGCGGCGGCGCTCTGGGCGTTTGACCCGAATCTGATCGCGCACGCCGGGTTGGCCACCACCGACCTGGCGGCGACTGTCTTCCTGTTCGCCGCCGCGTTCGCGTTCCGGCATTACCTCGATCGGCCGGGCCCGGCGCGCGCCGCGATCGCCGGGGTCGTCCTCGGCCTCGCGCTCCTGACGAAGTTCACGGCGCTCTTGCTCTGTGTCGTCCTGCCGGCGCTCGCCCTGCTGCGCGGCCGCGTGGGCGCCGGCGCCCCCGGATCCGCGACGCCGGCCGGCGCGCCGGGGCGGCGCGGCGCATCGTGGCTCCTGATCCCGGCGCTCGCGCTCCTGGTTCTCAATCTCGGGTTCGGATTCCAGGGGACCGGCAGGCGGCTCGGCGACTTCGCGTTCCTCAGCACCGATCTCACCCGGCCGCGCGCAGGCGGCGTTCCGCCCGACAGCCCGCACCTCTTCTATCGGATGATCTACGCGCAACGGCAGAACCGCTTCGAGGGGACCTGGCTTGCCGGACTGCCGGTGCCGGTGCCAGAACAGTACCTCCTCGGTTTCGACGAGCAGCGCTTCGAGTCGCACACCGGGCTGGCGGGGGGCGGCTACGCGATGTACCTGAACGGCACGATCCGCCGCACCGGATGGTGGTGGTACTACCTCGAGGCGCTGGCGCTCAAGACGCCGATCGCGCTGTGGGTCGTGGCGGGACTCGCGATCGCCGGCGCGATCCGGAGCCGCGCGCGCGCCGCGCGGATCGACGAGGCGTTCTGGATCCTGCCCGCCGCCGCGGTGCTGCTCCTCATGACCCTGCAGACCGGGATCGATCTCGGCGTGCGCTACGTCCTGCCGATGTTCCCGTTCCTGTTCGTCGGGCTGGGCCGGGCCGCGGTCGCGCCGCGGCGCGCGCCGGCACGCATTCTGCTCGCGGGCGCCGTCGCCTGGCTCCTGGTGGGAACGATCCGGGTGCACCCGCACGAGATCGCCTATTTCAACGCGTTCGCCGGGGGGCCGGCGGGCGGAGATCGGTACCTCATCGACAGCAATCTCGACTGGGGCCAGGACCTTTTCGAACTGCGGCGCTGGCTCGACGCGCATCCGCAGCCGGGAGGCTTCTCGCTCGCCTACTTCGGCGCGGTCGACCCGCGGCTCGCCGGCATCGACTACCGCGTCCCGCCGCGCGATCCACGCTTCACGCCGGAGGCGCGCCGGGTCGATACCGACCGCGAGGGGCTGCGACCGGGGACCTACGCGGTCAGCGTGAACTTCGTGCGGGGTCTGCCGCATCGGGTCTTCACGGCTGACGGCGTCTCGCTGCCGCTCGAGCAGGACGCGTACGGCTACTTCCGCGATCTGCGCCCGGTGGCGCGCGCCGGCTGGTCGATCCGGATCTACGAAGTCACCGCCGAGGATGCCGCCCGGGTGGAAGCCGCCTGGCGCCTGGCGCGCTAGCGTTAGACCAGCCGCATCGTCATCAGCGTCAGCCTGATCGTCCGGCCGTCGCGCAGCACGGCCATCTCGAAGGTCGCGGCCGGCACGCGCAGCTTCTCCCGCAGCGCCGCCAGGTCGCCCGGCGTCACCGCGCGCCCGTTCACCCTGGTGAGGATGTCTCCGACGGCGAGCCCGGCGGTGCGCGCGGGGGAGTTCTCGACGATGCTCTCGATGCGCAGCGCCCCTTTGTCGTCCGGCTGAATCCAGAGCCCCGACATGTCCCATTCGAACGGCTTTGCGAACGCCTGGTTCGGCGTCAGGAGCATGCGCTTATGCGCGTAGTCGAACGCCACGTTGAAGCGCTGCAGGACGCCGTCGCCGAGATTGCCGCCGCGCTCCTGCATCCCGCCCGGATGCTGGCTGTCGGGATCGGGAAACGTGGCGACCACGTCCTTGAGGAGAAGGCCGCCGATCTCGAGCCCGGCGATGCGGCCGACCCGACCCTGGAGTCGTCCACTCACGCCCAGGCCGACGACGGCGTGAATCGCCCCCGCCGGAGCCTCGAGCCCGTCGACCGCGCCGAGGTTGAGCGAGATCGGATGCGCCGCGCCGAGATCGACGACCACGGGCGTCGGCATGCGCCGCCCACCCCCGCCGATCAGCGTGACGTCGGCGAACGGCATCCCGTGCTCGATCGTCAGCGGCACCGCGACGCTTCCCTCCGGGGGGGCCCACGAGCCCGGGGCCGAGAGCGTGATCCGCCGCGCGTCGTAGTCGATCGCGACGACGAGGTTCTTGAACAGGGACGCGCCGATCACCGCGTCGTGATAGGAAGCCAGCGCCATGAGCGGCGGCGCGACGATGGCGGTCGCACCGGTGATGCGCAGGTCGCCGATGTCGATCGTGATCCCCTGCGCCATCCGGGCTTCGACATGGCCGCCGCCGGCTCCCGCTCCGCCGATGCGGGCGGTCGCCCCCTCGTCGTATTTCAGCGCCAACCGGGAGACCTTGTCGGTCTCGTAGAGCATCACCCCGTCCATCGGCATGCCGGTGTCGAGCACCACGTCGAGCCGCGTCCCCTGGATCGCGGCCTGGAAGACGACATGGTTGTTGACCAGGTTGAACGGGATGGAGACCTTGCCGTCGGCCGACCGGATGGTCACCTCGGCCTCGGCGAATTCGACGTACCGATGGATCGTGTGCGCCTCGGCCCCGGCGGGCGCCTCCCCCTCGGCCAGGGCCGGCGCGCCCCAGAGAGAAGAGAGGATGACGGCGGTCACGACACTGGATCGACGTTGCATGCGATGCCCCCCCGGACTCGGACCCCGACCCACGGATAGACGGACGATGCTTCGAAAGGTGAGCGGGTCGGGCGGCCCGGACGACCTTTACGACGCCGGGCCGGCCGCGGCGAGCGCCGCCTTGCGCCGCGCCTGGCTCTCCGCCGGCCACAACGCTTTCGGGTCGTAGTAGGCCTCGAAGGCGGGGACACCCTCCGGCAGGCGGACCCAGGGAAGCTTCGAGCGAATGTAGATGTGGACGTCCGGCGCCACCGCGGCGGGATCGTCGAGCGTGCCGCCGCGGACGAACCGGATGGCGGTGCGGTTGCCGTATTCGCTCCAGACCGCCACCCGGCAGGCGGGGCAGCGGAAGATCCGGTTCGGGCTCCCGCCGTTGAGCGGCATCGTGACCGGCTCGGGCGTCCCGCGCAGGGTCTCGACGCGCGCCGTCTCGATCAGCAGATTGATGACGAAGGCGCTCCCGGTGTGCTTCTGGCAGTTCAGGCAGTGGCAGCAGTGCACGAACATCGGTTTCGAAGCGAGGCGGTAACGCACGTCACCGCAGGAGCAGCCGCCCTCGAGGGTGTCGATCATGGTGGGCCTCCGTGATGGTCGGGAACGGCGTGCAGTCTACCCCGACAGGCCGCCGGAAAGTCCTTGACAGCCCCGCCGGCCCCCGGTCCATTACCCGTCGATGAACCCGGGGGGAGGACCGTTTCTGACGCGGCGCGATCTCGCGCGGCTCCTCCTCCTGTCGGCCGCGCTGCCGGCGCGCCTCGCCCTGGGCGCGGTGCCGCGCGGCCGGGTCGGCATCGTCGGCGGGGGAATGGCCGGCGTGGCGCTCGGCTGGCTTCTCGACGGCGCGCGCGACGTCGTGCTTCTCGAAGCGCGCGACACGCTGGGCGGTAACATCCGCAGCGAGCCGGTCACGCTCGACGGGACCGAGGTGGTCGTCGACCTCGGGGCGCAGTACTTCCACCCGGGACCGTATCCTCTTTATACGGCCCTTCTCCGCCGGCTCGGGATGTTCGACCCCGCGGCCCCGGAGGCCGGCTCCGCGCACGCCTTCCCAGCCTCGATCACGCTTTACGATCCGGAGGTC
>DATKFL010000196.1:0-2603 GCA_035511355.1 Dongiaceae bacterium | reverse complement strand
CTCGGCGAGCGGGCGGCGCGGGCTGGCGCTCACCGGCACCATCCTGGTCGACGAGATCCACGCGCTTGCCGACGACAAGCGCGGCGCGCACCTCGCCCTGAGCCTCGAGCGGCTCGAGACGCTCGCCGGGAGGCGTCTGCAACGGGTCGGAATGTCCGCGACGGTGTCGCCGATCGAGCGGGTGGCGCGCTTCTTGACCGGCGCCGAGCCGCGCCCCGCCGCGACCCTCATCGACGAAGGGTCGCGCCGGCCGCTCGACCTCGGGCTCGATCTGCCGGGGGACGAGCTCGGGTCGATCGCGACGCTGGCGATCTGGGAGCAGGTGCTCGACCGGATCGCGGCGCTCGCCGGGGAGCACCGTACGACGCTGGTGTTCGTGAACACGCGCCGGCTGGTCGAGCGGGTGGCGCACCAGGTGGCGACGCGTCTCGGCGGCGACCAGGTCGTCGCGCATCACGGCAGCCTCAGCCGCGCGACCCGGTTGCGGGCGGAGGAGCGTCTCAAGTCGGGCGAGGCGCGGGTCTGCGTCGCGACCGCCTCGCTCGAGCTCGGGATCGACGTCGGCACCGTCGACCTCGTCTGCCAGATCGGCTCGCCGCGATCGGTCGCCGTCGCCCTGCAGCGGATCGGCCGCTCGGGTCACGCGCTGGGGCGCATCCCGAAGGGGCGACTCTTCCCCCTGACGCGCGACGAGCTGGTGGAGTGCGCGGCGTTGCTGCGGCTGGCGTCGCGCGGCGAGCTCGATCGGCTGCTGGAGCCGGTCTGGCCGCTCGACGTCCTGGCGCAGCAGATCGCCGCCGCCTGCGCCGCGTCGGAGGAGCCGCTCGACGAGGCGGCGTTGTACGAGGAAGCGCGGCGCGCCTGGCCGTACCGCGACCTGCCGCGCGCGCGCTTCGACGAGGTCGTGACCATGCTGGCGGAGGGGTTCGCCACCGCCCGCGGTCGGCGCGCCGCGCTCCTGCACCGCGACGGGGTGCACCGGCGCCTGCGCGCCCGGCGCGGCACGCGTCTTTTGGCGCTGACCTCGGGCGGCGCCATCCCCGACAACGCCGACTACGACGTGGTCCAGGAGCCGGAGGGGACTTTCGTCGGCCGGGTGAACGAGGATTTCGCCATCGAGAGCATGGCGGGGGACGTCTTCCTGCTCGGCAACACCGCCTGGCGCATCCGCCGCATCGAGCGCGGCCGGCTCCGGGTCGAGGCGGCCCCCGGGTCGACGCCGACGGTGCCGTTCTGGCTCGGGGAGGCGCCGTCGCGCACGCCGGAGCTGTCGCTCGCGGTCGGCGACCTGCGCGCCGCGGTCGAGGCGGCGCTCGCCGACGCCGCGGGCGGCGCGGCGGCGGCCGCGGCGCTTCTCGTCGCCGCGGGGCTGCCGCCCGACGCGGCGGCGGCGATCGTCGCCTACGTCGAGGAGGGCCGCCGGGTCCTCGGAACGGTGCCGACGGCGCGGCGGATCGTGGCGGAGCGCTTCTTCGACGAGACCGGCGGGCAGCAAGTCGTCCTGCACGCGCCGCTCGGCGGGCGGATCAACCGCGCCTGGGGGCTGGCGCTCCGGAAACGCTTCTGCCGCTCGTTCGACTTCGAGCTGCAGGCGGCGGCCACCGACGACGGCGTCAACCTCTCGGTCGGGCCGCAGCACTCCTTCCCGCTCGAGGATCTGTTCCGCTTCGTGCGCGCGCACGAAGTGCGCTCGGTCGTCACCCAGGCGGTGCTGCCGTCGCCGATCTTCACGGCGCGCTGGCGCGCCGCCGCGACCCGCGCCCTGGCGGTGCCGCGCTTCGAGGGAGGCCGCAAGGTGCCGCCGCCCCTGACCCGGATGCGCAGCGACGATCTGCTCGCCGCGGTCTTCCCGGCGCAGGCCGGCTGCCAGGACAACGCCCCCGGCGGCGACCTCGAGATCCCCGATCACCCGCTGGTCTTCGAGACCCTGCGCGACTGCCTCGAGGAGGCGATGGATGTGGCGGGGCTCGAGGCGGTGCTGCGCGACATCGATGCGGGGCGGATCGAGATCGTCGCGCGCGACACGCCGCAGCCGTCGGTCTTCGCGCACCAGATCCTGAACGCCATGCCGTACGCCTTCCTCGACGACGCGCCGCTCGAGGAGCGGCGCGCGCGGGCGGTGGCGCTGCGGCGCGCCCTTCCGGAGGATGCGCGCGATCTCGGGCGGCTCGACCCGCAGGCGATCGCCGCGGTCGCCACCGACGCCTGGCCGCGGGCGCGCGACCCGGAGGAGCTGCACGAGGCGATCGCGGGCCTGGTGCTCCTGCCGGCGGCGGATCTCGAGGTGCGCTTCGGCGACGACGCGTCGGGCTGGCGCGACGCGCTCGTGCGCGACGGCCGGCTGGTGCGGATCGAAGCGCCGGGCGCGGCGCCCGCGGGCGGGTCGTGGCTCGCCGCCACCGAGCGGCGCGCCGACGCCGAGGCTGCCGCCGCGGGTCGGGCCGAGGGGGTGCTGGCGGTCGTGCGCGGCTGGGCGGAGGTCTCGGGTCCGTTCACGAGCGCGGCGCTGGCGGAGCGGCTCGGCCTCGGCGCGGGGGAGGTCGCGATCGCCGTGGCGGCGCTCGAGAACGAGGGCGCGGTCCTGCGCGGCGATTTCACCGGCC
>DATKFL010000195.1:0-10944 GCA_035511355.1 Dongiaceae bacterium | reverse complement strand
ATTCCGAAGAACGGCGGCGACGGGTGGCTCCTCCCCGGGGTGGTGAGCGACCCGACCGATCCGAAGCTGGCGCACCTCGACGGGTTGAACCTGAGCCGTGCCTGGATGCTCGAGGGGATCGCCGCCGCCCTTCCCGCGAAGGATCGACGCCGGGCGGCGATCGAGGCCGCGGCGGCGCGCCACCGCGACGCCGGTCTGGCCGCAGTCACCGGCGAGCACTACGAAGGCGGGCACTGGCTCGGGAGCTTCGCCACCTACCTGGTCACCGGGCGCGGCCTGGCGACGACGGCACCGGCATCACGCACGACGATCTCCGCCCGGCCGCGATAGAGCCGCACGACCCCCGAGACGCAGACCCGCGCGCCGACCTCGAGTCGATCGAGCGCGCCGGCGGCAGCACCGTCGGCGCCGTCGGCGACCGCGGTGAATGGCGCGCCGGGGCGAGGACGATCGAGGTCGACGAGGATCCGGCCGCGGCCGCCGCTCGTGCGTCCCTTCGACGCCACCTCCCCGCAGACGGTCGCGGCTTCGCCGACATGCCCCTTCGCTTCGTCCGCGGCGAGGATCGGCGGCGACGGCGGTCGCGCCGTATCGAGCGTGAACCGGAGGGGACAGTGATCCGACAGGGTCGATTCGTAGCGCCGCTCCTCGGGAAGGTAGTCTGGGGAAGCGAACGAGCCGGGCACCACCCACCCCGCGGTGGCGCGACCGAGGACGGCGTGGTCGATGAACTGTCGGTGCCGGCCGCCCCAGCAGGCGGGACTCCGCCCTTCCGCCAGGTCGACGAGATCGGCGCCGGGCGGCTCGCCGTCGTCGAGGTCGATCCAGAAGCGATCGGGCGCCTCGAAGCGGCGGTTGAAGTCGCCGAGCACGAGAAACGGCTCTCCGGCGGCGACCCGCGCGTCGATCCAGCTCTCGAGCACCGCCTGCTGGCGCTTCAGGGTGCTGCAGGGCGCCTCCGCGCCGTCGATCGGCCCGCCGGCGCAGCCGCTCTTGAGATGCACGGCGAGCAGGCGCAGGTCGGCGCCCGCGAGATGCACCGTCAGGTCGGCGCCCCGGCGGGCCCCGGTCTCGACCGCGAGATCGACCAGGTCGGGATGCCGCGTGACCTGAAGCCCGCGACGCACCGCGAAACCGGTGCGCTGGCGGTTGGTCACGTCGCCGGTGAAGATGAAGTCGTAGGTGGCGGGATCGAAGACCCGGCGCGCCGCCTCCGGCCCGTCGACCTCCTGGAGCGCCACCAGGTCGGCGTCGAGGCGAACGGCGATCGCGGCGAGACGACGGTAGTCGGCGGCGCGGCGCGGCACCGGCCCCTGGCCCGGCGTGCGCGCAAGCCACTCGAGGTTCCAGGTGGCGACCCGCAGACGCGCGGCCGGCGCCTGCGACGGCGCCCTGCCGGTCGCGGCCGCCCGCACGCCCGCCGGAACCGAAAGGAACGCCGGCAGGAGGAGCAGGAACAGCCAGGCGGCCCGGCGCATGCCACGCATTCTGCCACGCGCGATTTACAGCACGTTGACGTGCGTGACTTCCTTTTACCTCGACCGGGTCAACTTTTACGCGGTGCGCCCGTATCGTCCCCGCGCATGGCCACGAACCTCTGGAAGGATCTCGACGCTCTGCTGCGCCTCTCCGCCACGGCGCGCGCCGTCGAGAGCGGGTGGGGAGGTCTCGAGGTGGACGGGGCTCCGGGACTCCTGCCGCTGAGCAGCGCGCCCGGCTGGTCGCTGGCGGCCGCGGAGCGGCCGGCGCGGGTCGTCAGCGGCGACCTGGTCGATGCCTTTCCTCTCGACGACGCGCGCATCGCCGTCGCGATCGGTGACGTCTCCGGGAAGGGAATCCCCGCCGGTCTTCTGCAGGCGTTCGTCCGGCCGATCCTCAGGCAGGTGGCCCTCCTGAGCGGCACCCCGGGCGAAACCCTGACCCACCTGAACCGGATTCTCTGCGGCGCGCGGCTCGATGCGCTCTACCTGACCCTTTTCCTCGGCTGGCTCGACACCCGCAGCGGGTCGCTCCGCTACGCCAACGCCGGGCACCCGCCGCCAATCCGGATCGACGCCGGCGGTGCGCGCCCGACCGGCCGCCCCACCGGCCCGATTCTCGGCATCCTCGAGGCACGCACCTACGAGACCGGGACGATCGACCTCACTCCCGGCGATCTCCTGACCCTCTACACCGACGGCGCCTCGGAGGCGACCCGGCGGCGCGGCCGGCCGCTCGGCGCCGACGGGTTGGCCGCGCTTCTCGAACCGCGTCATGGATCGTCGCCCGACGAGATCAGCCGATCAATCCTGGCGGAGGTCGATCGGATCGAACAGGGACGCGCCGGCGACGATGCGACGGTCCTGACCCTGAAGATCGACGCGTCGCTCTCCGCCCCGCCGCGCCCGCCGAGTCTCCGCGCCGTCTGAGCTGTGCCATGGTGGTGCGAAGCTTGGAGCTCGCGGCAGCTCGCCTCCGAGGGCGGGAGCCGGGAATAAGACCCCTTCCCGCAAAGCAACTCAGGAGAATGGCTAAGTCTTTACCCTGGTATTGGTTAGGATAACCGAGCACCAAGCTGCGCACCACCATGAAAGTCGACGGCCGCGCCGGGGAGGGGGCGCGGCCGTCGGTGCGGGGCGCAGGAGCCGGAGGGTGTCAGGTCCGGCGGGACCTGCGACGTTCTCGGGTTGAACGTTTCGTCATCGACCGCCCCAGACCAGGCCGGTGCAGGCCAGGTCGGAACCGTCGGTCCCGATGAGCGAGGGCTCACCGAGAGAGATCAGGGCATCGACACCGCCGGAGAGGCTTCGGCCGCCCCAGACGAGGCTGTCGGCGCCCACCAGGCTCCGGCCGCCCCAGACGAGACTGTCGGCGCCGAGGAGGCTGCGCCCGCCCCAGACCAGGCTGTCGGAGTTCAGGACGTTGCGTCCGCCCCAGATCAGGCCGCCGGCGGTGATCTTCGGGTTCTCGGTGTCCATCATGGTGCCGAACCGCTTGCCGCCGCCCCAGATGAGGCCGAGCTGCCAGCCGCCGTCCCACGGTTCGCCGATCGGCTCGACGCCGATCTCGCCGGTCGCGGTCGGCACGGCGCGCGGCGAGTTGGCGCTGGCGGCCTTGATCGTCATCTCGAGCGCTGCCGGGACGTCGAGATACCCTGCGCCGGTCTCGAACGGCAGGCGGTCGTCGTGCAGGGCGCTCGCCATGAGACGCGCCTTGATGTCCGAGGGCCGGAGGGTCGGGTCGGCCTGCAGCATCAGCGCCGCCGCCCCCGCCACCATCGGCGCCGCCAGCGACGTCCCCGACAGGACGAGGTAGTCGCCGGCGCGCGCACCGTCCGGGCCGCTCCGGTACTGCTCGACGCGCAGCGCCAGATCCGGGTGCTCGCGGTCGATCGCCGAGCCCGGGGCGCGCAGCGACACGATGAACGAGCCCGGCGCGACCAGGTCCGGCTTGACGACGTAGTCGATGAGACTCGGGCCGCGCGACGAGTAGGGCGCCAGGATGTCGTCCTCGCGCGCGGCGGTGTCGTTGTCGTCCATCGCGCCGACGGTGATCACGCTCGGCTCGTTGCCGGGGCTCACGATCGTCCCGAAGCCGCTGCCGATCCGCCCGTCGTTGCCGGCCGCGGTCACCACCACGACTCCGGCGGCCACGGCGTTGTGCGCGGCGCGGCAGAGCGGGTCGGTGGTGTACGACTCGTACACCGGATGGCCGAGCGACAGGTTGAGGACGCGGATGTTGTAGGCGCGGCGGAACCGGACGACCCAGTCGATCGCCTGCAGGACGTCCGAGGTGAACCCGGAGCCGTCCGGCTGCAGGGCGCGGATCGAGATGAGACGCGACCCCGGCGCCATGCCGCGGAAGGTGCGGAACGATTCCGGCGTGCTGCTCAGCAGGCCGTTGCCGTTCAGGATCCCCGCGACGTGCGTGCCGTGACCGAACGGATCGGCGAAGCCTCGCTCGCGGCCGACGATCTCCACCTCGATCGGCTTGAGCGGGCTCTTCGAACGGTCGAGGTCGGGGTGCAGCGCCACGCCGGTGTCGACCAGGGCGATGCCGACGCCGCGGCCGTCGAGACCCGGCCACTCCTGGCGCGCCACGTCGGCGCGCACCGCGCGCATCGCGATGTCGAGGAAGGCGTGCACCGGCGCGTCGAGCGAGACCCGCTCGACTTCCGGGTCGTCCACGAGATCCTGGATCGCGCCGGCCGGAACCTCGGCCGAGTATCCCTTGATGGCGTCATGCTTCGCCTTGAGGTGCCCGCCGCGGCCGTGCAGCTTCACCATCTCGAGGTCGCTCGGGTCGTCGTAGGTCTGCACGATCACAGGGATGAGATCCGAGTCGGCCGCGCCCGTGGTCCTGGCGACCAGCTCGGGGGAGAGCTTGTGCTTCCCGTCATCCTGTTTCGCGAGCGCGGGGGCGCCGGCGAGGAGCAGGACGAGGGCCGCGATGACGAGTTTCGTCATCCCTGCCGTCAGCATCCTGTCGTTCTCGAACCCGTGCCTGCCAGCGCTTCGCATGTGCTTCTCCCGGCTGCGGAGGTCGGTCGTGCCCCTCGAGCCGGTCGGTGCAAGAGCAAGCCCGGGGCCACCCACGGATGCGTGATCGATCCTCGGGAACCATTGGGGCGCAACGGTTTGCGGGTGGTGACGAATCCGTTTCGGCACCGGCGGCGACGCCCGCGTGTCGGGTTTCGGACCGCGTGGCGCGGCGCGCGCGCTGCGAGCCGCCTGTTTTCAACGCGTTAGCCGGGCGCGACCAGAGCGCGACATCACGTGTGCAGGATCTGGGCGATCCCGACACCCGGGCCGGCGCCGTTCGCAGCGACCCGGGGCCGCGGCGTCGCGCGACCGCTCCGCCGACGCTCCGCGCGCCGTGACGAAGCCGGAGCCGGAACCTATATTCCGCGCGCGTTCCGGGAGTCTGTCGGCGGATGGCTCTGACCGATTTCAGCGGCATCGTGAGGAACCTCACGCAGAGCGCGGAGGAGCGCGCCGTGGCGCGCGCCCTCGGTCATTTCTCCAAGGGACAGATCGACAAGGCGATTGCCGTCCTCAAGGAGGCGCTCGCCAATTCCCCCGAAGATCCCGGCGTCCTCCTGGAGCTGGCGCGCATGCTGGCGACGGCGCAACGACCGCTCGAGGGGGTCGAGCACCTGCGCACCCTCCTGCGAAAAGAGCCGCGTGCCGCGACCCGCGTTGGCGAGGCGATCGAGGAGTTGCGCGCCCGGCACGCGCCGGTCGGCCCGCTCTACGACGCGCTGGCCGAGCACCACCTCCGGCAGGAAGGGATGTCGCAGGCGCTCGCGATCCTCGATCGGCTGCGTCCCGAGGACCTGCGCGCGGTGCTGCCGCGTTACCTGCAGAAATGGGAGCAGTGGCGGCGCGGCAACGCCGCCGTGCGGCTGACCCGGACGATCCTCCTGCCGGCGCTGCACCTCGGTCTGCTGCACGAGGCGCTCAAGGATCTGGCGCGTGCCATCGACCTGTACCAGGACATCCTGCGCACCAACCCCGAGGAGGCCGGGCGACTCCTGCCGCGCCTCGAGGCGCTGGCGGCGCGCGACTTCCAGAACAGCACCCTGCGCCTGGCGATCGCCGGCATGCTGCTCGGCGCGGGCAAGAGCGCCGAGGCGGCGAAGCACTTCGGCCTCGCGATCGAGACCGACGCGCGATCCGGGCGCGAGGTGGCGCAGCGGATCACCTCCCACTTCACCACCGCCGGCGACGACGCCGAGCTGCGCTGGGTGATGGTCCAGGCGCTGATCGCGGGGCGCGACCCGGACGGCGCCATCGAGGCGCTCCGGCCGCTGGTCGCCGCCGGCACGCGCCTGGACGACGCCATCGGGGTGCTGCAGCCGCTCGCCACTCCGGAGAAGTCGGGCGCCGCCCGCCGGCTCCTCGCCCTCGCCTTCTCGCGCCGCGGCCAGCCGCATCAGGCGCTCGGACCGCTCCTCCAGGTCGCCGAGGAGGAGGGACTTCGCTCCGTCGAGGAGCCTCTGAAGGCGCTGGTCGAGGAGCACCCGGACGTGCTGCGCGCCTGGCAGATGCTGGCCGACATCCATCTCGAGGCCGGGCGCACCGCCGACGCGCTGGCGGCGATCCAGAAGGCGCGCGCCCTGGCGCCGCGCGAGACCTCCGCCCTCCTGCCCCGCCTCACGCGCCTGATGGCGCGCGACCGCTCCTCGGCCGACGCCCATCTGATGCTGGCCGAGTTCCTGAGGGACTCGGGCGAGGCGGAGCGCGCCGTGGTGGTGCTGCGGCACCTCGTGCGCGAGCATCCCGCCGAAGCGCGCCGCGCCACCGAGCGCCTGCTGCTCCTCGCCGACTCCCCGGCGGCGCCGCGCGCCCGGCTGGGGGTCGCCGAAGCGGCGCTGGCGATCGGCCGGCCGGCCGACGCCCTCCCCCAGGTCGAGGCGCTGGCGGCGGAGCACCCCGAGCTGACGGTCGAGTTCCTGCACCTCGTCTCGGCGCTGGCGCCGGCGGCGCCCGGGCTGGCGCCGCGACTCGTGACGCTGCTCGAGTCGCTCGAGCCGCGATCACCCGTGCCCCTCGCGGTCCATTTCGCGCGCGGCGAGGCGCTCTTCCATCTCGGCGCCCTGCCCGCCGCCGCCGCGTCGTTCCGCGAGGTGCTGCAGTCGGCGCCCGAGCGCGCCGCGGAGGTCCGCCTGGCGCTCGAGAAGTTCGACCGCGCCGACCCGAAGGCCACCGAAGCCCGCTACCTCCTCGCGAGCCTGCACGTCGAGCAACGCGACCACGAGGCGGCGCTCAAGGAGCTGACCCGGCCCGGACCGACGCACGCCGACCTGCTCAAGTCGGTGATCAAGAAGTACGAGTCGCTGATCGTCGAGCAGCCGGAGGACATGGCGGCGCGCGCCGCTTTCCTCAAGGCGCTGATCCTGGCGCGCGACTTCGACCGGGTGATCGAGGTGGCGCGCGACACGCTCAAGCGGAAGGACGACGCGTCGACCGCCGGCGTGTCGCTGGCGATGGCCGACGCGCTGGCCGAGAAGGGCGACCTCGACGGCGCGGTGCGGCGCTACTTCACCGCGACCCGGCGCGATCCGGCGCTGGCCCTCGAGTCGATCGCCCGCCTGAAGCGCCTGATCGAGGTGCAGGGCCAGCATCCGTTCGGCTGCCTCGCGCTCGGGAAGCTCCTGGCCCAGCAGGGACGCGCCGCCGAGGCGGTCGAGAGCCTGCGCGCGGCGCGCGCCGGCGACCCGGCGCTGCACGACTCGGTGATCACCGAGCTCGAGAACCTGACCCGCGCCTGCCCCGCCGAGGCGCCGCCGGGGCTGGCCCTGATCGCGCTGCACTACGACGCCGGCCAGCACGAGCGGGCGGTGCAGGTGATCGCCGGGCACCTCGACGCGCATCCCGCCTCCGCGCAGCGGCTGGCGGCGCACCTCGACCGGATCCTGGAGCATCAGCCGGGACACCCGCTGGCGCACTACGAGCTCGGCCGGGCCCTCCAGGTCCTGGGAGCGCACGCGCGCGCCGCCGACCGCTTCGCCGCCGCCGCGCGCCTCGACGCCGCCATCGGGCCGCTCGCCCTGCGGCGGCTCCAGGAGCTCCTGATCGCCGACCCGTCGTGCACCGGCGCATGGCTCGCCTGCGCCGAGGTCCTCGCCGGGCGGGGACAGAGCCTGCAGGCCGCCGAGCGCCTCGCCGAGGCGATCGCGCGTGACGCTTCGCAGGCGGGCGCGCTCCTCGATCGGATCGAATCGCTGTATCGCGCCCACCCCGGCGAGGCGCCGATGGCGCTGATCTACGCCGAAGCCTGCGCCCGCGCCGGCCAGCCGGATCGCGCCGCGCGCGCCTATGGCGAGGCGGCGGCGGGCGACCTCGAGTCGGTGCCGGCGGCGATGACCGGGCTCGACGGCCTGATCGCGTCGAATCCCCGCCTCGCGGAGTGCTGGTGGCAGCGCGCCCGCGCGCGGCTGCGCCTGTCACAGAACGAAGCCGCCCTCGCCGACCTCGCGGAGGCGGCGCGCCTGGCGCCGCGGCTCCTCCCGGAGGTCCTGCGGGTCACCGAGGAGCTCTCGGCCGAGCGCCCCGGCTGGCCGGAGTGCACGCTCCTGCTCGCCGACCTGATGGATGCCGCCGGGCGCGGCGCCGACGGCGAGGCGATACTCGAGAAGCGCCTGCCGGCCGCCGGCAAGCGCGCCGTGCGTCTGCAGATCCTCCTGAGGCTCGCGCAGGGGGCGGCGGGGCGCGGCGACGACGCGACCGCGCGCCGGCGCCTCGGCGAAGCGGCCGGCCTAGCCACCGACCGGAACGAATTCCTCGGCCGGGTCCACGCGCTGCAGATCAAGATGCTGCGCCGGCGGATCGGCGCGGCGCACGCGCTCCTGATCTCCGACGCCCCCGCCGCACGCGCCGCCGGCACCGCCGCGGCGCGCGCGGTCACCCTCACCGGCGCGGTGCGCGCGGCGATCGACCTGGGCGAGGCGGCCGAGGCCGAGGCGATCCTCGAACGCGCGGGCGAGCGGCTCATCCCGGAGGCGGAACGGCGGGCGCTCCGGGCCGAGGTGGCGATCCTGCGGGGCGACTACCTGCGCGCCAGCGAACAGCTCCGTCCGGCGGGCCCGAGCCCGCTGCTCGCCTTCGGCGCCGCCCGCGCCGGCGATCGAACGCTTGCCATCCAGACCCTCGAAGCCCTCGTGGCCCGAGGCGCCGCCCCCGGCGCCCGCGCCGCCCTCGAAAAGATCTACCGCGACCTGGTCGCGGCCGACCTGCTGGGCGGCAGCCGACGCCTGCAGGCCGAGACCACCCCGCACTTCGGCGAAGGAGCCCGAGCGTGAGCGAGACCCTCTGCCCGATGCTCTCCGCGCTGCCGCCGGTCGACACCGCCGGCCAGCCGGTGAACCGCGAATGCCTCAAGGACCCCTGCCGGTTCTACGACCGGAAGGCCCGGGACTGCGGGCTGTCGATCGCCGCGCGGCTCACGACCCGGCTGGCGGACGAGGCGCAGAGCCGCGCCGACGCCGACATGCGGGCCGCCGTCCTGCAGTCCGGCCAGACCGCCGACCGGGTGGCGGCGCTCGAATCGACCGTCAACGGGCTCGGCTCGGCGCTCGCCCGCCTCGAGTCGCAGATGGCCTCGATCATCGAGGTGCAGCAGAAGGTGGCCGACCGCCTGCTCGAGGAGATGTCGCTCCTCAACGCCCGCACCCAGAAGAACGACCAGGCGATCGCCGCCGTCGGGCAGCGGATCGAGGCCGCCGAGGCGAGCCAGAAGACGATCGTGCAGTCGCTCGAGGTCCGCCTGAAGAAGGACGAGGAGGATCTCGCCGCCGGCCGGCGCGACGAGGCGGTCACCTGCAACAACCGCGGCGTGGCGCTCTACTACCGCGGCGCCCTCGAGGCGGCGCGCGACGCGTTCAAGCGCTCCGTCGATCTCCATCCCGGCTATGCCGAGGCGCTCAACAACCTCGGCCTCGCCGAGTCCCGCCTCGGGCGCGAGGCGGAGGCGATCGAGGCGTTCCGCCAGGCCTTGGTCTCCGACCCGAAGATGGGCGAGGCGTACAACAACCTCGGCTTCCTGTACCACACCTCGTCGCAGTTCGACCGCGCCGCGCAGATGTTCGGCCTCGCGATCGAGAACGCCGGCGACTCGTCGATCGCCTACACCAACCTCGGCAACACCTACTACGCCATGCAGCAGGCGGAGAAGGCGGTCGAGGCCTGGAAGCGGGCGGTCGACCTCGACCCGATGAACGAGAACGCGCGCCGCGGTCTCCGGATGTTCCAGGAGGACGCCAACGCCGCCTGAGGGCGCGCGCGGAGGACGGATGCCGACGTCGGAGAGCCAGGACCTCTACCTCGCGCTCGAGCGGGCGGTGCGGACGCCGAAGGAGCGCCTGCTGGTCGACGCCTTCCTGCCCCCGGCCGAGGCGATCCCCTCGGCGGTCCTGCCGCCGGAGCCGCCGCGCGCCGCCGCTCCCGCGCCCGGCGCGGGGTCGGACGAGGACATGCTCATCGTCCGGCGGCCCGAGGAGGACGAGACCCCCGAGCCGCCTCCGCCGCCGCGCCGCCGGGCGAAAAAGAAGACCGCGCCGGACCAGTCCCTCGAGGACGAGATCGCCGAGTTCATGAGCCGCGGCGCCGCGCTCGCCCCCGACCCCGACCCGGAGACGTAGTCCGTCCGCGCGCACATCGGCTACCCTTCCCCCCGGTCGCTTCGAGGGGTGCCGCGTGCCGCCTGCCGTGCGGGTCGAGACTCACCATGACGCCGGTCGCCTCGAACGGCGCCTCGTGGAGCTCCTCGCCGGCCTGAAAGCCGCGGACGGGCCGTTCGCCCCCGCCCTCGTGATCGCGCCGACCCGGCGCCTCCTCGTGCATCTCCAGGAAATGCTCGCCCGGGCGCTGCCGGCGCTGCTCGGCGTCCGCTTCCAGCATCACGACGCCCTGGCCGCGGCGATCGCCGACCATGCCGGCCTGCCGCCGCTCCGGCCGATCGGCGACGCGGCGCGCCGGGCGATCCTGGTCGACCGCCTCGCCCGCGCCGGCGGCCCGCTCGCCGACTACGTCGCCGACGTGCCGGGGGGCGCGGCCTCGATCCTGGCAACCCTCGACGAGCTCCGGGAGGCGCGGGTCGACCCCGCGGCGGCGCGCCGGGTGGCCGGCCTGTCGGAGGCGGCGCGCTCGATCCTGGCGCTGTACGCCGACTACGCCGCGGCGCTCGACGGGCTCGCGGGCGCCGGGTTCGCCGACCGCGCCGGGCGGATCGCGGCGCTCCAGGGTCACGGCGCGCGCTACGCCGCGCGCTTCCGCATGGTCGTGCACTACGGCGCCTACGACCTGGTGGGCATGAACCTCGATCTGATGCGCGGCCTCGCGGAAGGCGGCGACGCGCCGCCGATGATCGTTCTCGCACCGGGGCATCCGACCGCCCCCGCCTTCGTGTGGGCACGCGGCTTCTGGAAGGAGACGCTCGGCCTCGATCCGGCGCCGGTCCCGGAAC
>DATKFL010000194.1:0-2670 GCA_035511355.1 Dongiaceae bacterium | reverse complement strand
CAACACCATCCAGATCATCCTGCTCGGGTTGCGGCGCTTCAAGATCGCCGAGTACGTGCAGACCGATCCCTACCTCACGGCGCGCGTCGCCTGCATCGACGAGACCGAGGTCGAGTCGATGGAGGCGAACCTCCTCATGGGGAACGCGCTGCACCTCCTGGAGAATCTCATCCAGCTCGACCCGCGCGTGCCGGGCGAAATCCTGAACCTCATCAAGAACAACCTGACCGGTCCCGGGAACCTCGCCGACCAGGTGGCCAACCACCTGAACTTCGAGCTCGAGGAGAAGAAGGAGATCCTGCAGACCATCGACCCGATCGGCCGGCTCAAGGTCGCCATCCGGCTGATCGAGAAGTCGATCGGGCTCTCCAAGGCGGGCCAGGAGATCAAGGAGCAGACCGAGGACGAGATCCGGCGGGCGCAGCGCGAGTACTTCCTGCGCGAGCAGATGAAGGTGATCCGCAAGGAGCTGGGCGAGGAGAGCGAATCGGCCGGCGTGGTGCGGGAACTGCGCGACAAGCTGGACAAGGCCAACCTCCCGGAGGAGGCGAAGAAGGAGGCCGAGAAGGAGCTCGGCCGCCTCGAGATGGTGAACCCGGCGTCGGCCGAGTACACCGTCATCACCACCTACGTCGACTGGCTGGCGACGCTGCCCTGGGGGATCGAGACGACCGACCGGCTCGACGTGCGCGAGGCGGCCACGATCCTCGATCGCGACCACTACGGGCTCGAGAAGGTGAAGGACCGCATCCTCGAGTTCCTCGCGGTGCGCCAGCTCAAGAAGGACATGAAGTCCCCGATCCTCTGCTTCTACGGCCCCCCCGGCACCGGCAAGACCTCGCTCGGCCGGTCGATCGCCGAGGCGCTGGGTCGGAAATTCGTGCGCATGAGCGTCGGCGGGATGCGCGACGAAGCGGAGATCCGCGGCCACCGGCGCACCTACGTCGGGGCGATGCCCGGGAAGATCGTCCAGAGTCTCCGGCGCGCCGGCTCGCGCAATCCCCTCTTCATGATCGACGAGGTGGACAAGATCGGCTCGGACTTCCGCGGCGACCCGGCGTCGGCACTCCTCGAAGTGCTCGATCCGGAGCAGAACTCCACCTTCACCGACCTCTACCTCGATCTGCCGTTCGACCTGTCGAAGGTGATGTTCGTCACCACCGCGAACCGTCTCGACACCATCCCGGAACCGCTGCGCGACCGCATGGAAATCCTCCACCTCCCCGGCTACGTCGAGGAGGAGAAGATGGACATCGCGAAGCAGTACCTGATCCCCCGCCAGCTGGACGCGCACGGGCTGACGCCGGAGCGGCTCGCCCTCGTGGAGGAGGCGCTGGCGGAGATCATCCGCGGCTACACCTCCGACTCGGGGCTCCGCAAGCTCGAGCAGCAGATCGCGACCATCTGCCGCAAGGTGGCCAAGGACATCGCCATGGGGCAGACCAAGCCCCGGAAGATCGCGCCCGACGATCTGATCACCTATCTCGGCCCGGTGGTCTACATCCCCGAGGTGGCCGAACGCACCGATGAAGTCGGCGTGGCCACCGGTCTCGCCTGGACCTCGTCGGGAGGCGACATCCTGTTCATCGAGGCGACCCGCATGAAGGGCAGCGGCGGCCTCCTGATCACCGGGCAGCTGGGCGAGGTCATGAAGGAGTCGGCGCAGGCGGCGCTGTCGTACGTGAAGGCGCACGCCACGCTGCTCGGCATCGAGTTCGACGCCTTCGAGAAGTGCGACATCCACATCCATGTCCCGGCCGGGGCGATCCCGAAAGACGGCCCCTCCGCCGGCATCACCATCGCGACCTCGATCGCCTCGCTGATGTCGAACCGCCCGGTCCGGCACCAGCTGGCGATGACCGGGGAGATCACCCTGCGCGGCAAGGTCCTGCCGGTGGGCGGCCTGAAGGAGAAGATCCTGGCGGCGCGCCGCGCGGGCCTCGAGACGGTGCTCATCCCGAGCAAGAACGAGAAGGACCTGGTCGACGTGCCGGAGCATCTCCGCAAGGGGCTGACGCTGATCCCCGTGAAGACGATCTCCGAGGTCCTCGAGGCGGCGCTCAGCCCGCTGGTCCTGGCGCAGACCGAATCGATCCCGGGTGAGGCGCGCCGCGCGCGGATTCGCGAGAGCGGCGGCCGCCGGCGCGAGCGCGTCAAGCCGCGCGCCATCGCCTCGGACCGGCGCGACGGCGGGCGCTGACCCGACCCGCCCGCCGGGCGCTGTCGTCTGTCGAGGGAAGTCCGCGGTGGTGGAGCGTGGGGGGATCGAA
The DNA here is from genome assembly GCA_035511355.1 of Dongiaceae bacterium. Taxonomy (GTDB): domain Bacteria; phylum Acidobacteriota; class Polarisedimenticolia; order Gp22-AA2; family Gp22-AA2; genus DATKFL01. The sequence goes on along the minus strand of DATKFL010000194.1, from coordinate 400 downwards.
CCCCCGACCTCAAGACTGCCAGCCTTGCGCTCTCCCAGCTGAGCTAACGCCCCACACTCACCACGAAGGCCGGCGACTATAGCACGCTGCCAAAAAAGCGGTCAACGCGAGCCGGGACGGCGCGTTCAGCGGATGTAGCCGAGCGACCGCAGCCGTTCGAGGACGTTCTCGTCGAGGTCGGAGGAGAGCGGTCCGGGCGGCGCCGCGGCCTCGCCGTAGTCGTCGACCTGGCGCTCCGGGTGCGCGGCGAGGAAGCCCGGCTCGAACGCCGCCTCCACCGCCCTGCCCTCGAGGGTGCGGGCGATCGGCAGATCGAGGAGCCTCAGGACGGTCGGCAGGATGTCGACCAGGTGCGCGTCCGGCAGCCTCGTGCCCCGCGCGATGCCGCGCCCCCAGAAGG
>DATKFL010000193.1:0-5672 GCA_035511355.1 Dongiaceae bacterium | reverse complement strand
CCTTGACGGCACGAATCGGCGCCGCAAATCTCCGGCCTCCCTGGGAAATCATCCCGACCCAAATCGGACTCCGCGCGATCTCCTCTACTAGTCCGGGTCCGTACAGCACCGTTCCCCCGTCGTGGATCGCATAGTTTCCTGAGGCCGTCGCGAAGACGACGCCCCCGGGGCTCCCGGCCCAGGCGCGCTGACGCTCGACGGCGCCTGTGTGCGCGTCGATCACGAAGGCGTGGGCCGACTTGTGGGCTGAATTGGGGTTGGATCCCCTGACCGTGTGGTCGATGACAACCAGTTCGTCGTCGGACCCGAACGCGAGTCCGGTGTCCTCTTCGCCGTCGCCCTGCTTCCTTGTCAGATCAACTTGATAGCCTTGCGAGCGCAGGTCGACCTGCCACGTGGGATTGCGGGCGGCGACCGGGCGGTCCTTCGCAGACCCGCTGGCGGCAGCGAAGCAACAGAGGCCGCACAAGACAACCGCAACCGGGAGCACGCTCGCGAAGCGGAAATTCCCGCGCGGTGCGCCTGCCCCGGGTGGGGCAGCCTGCTCGGGCACGCTATCCCCTGCGCCGCGCGGCGGCATCGATCGAGGCGCGCGCCAGTTTCGCCGCGGCGCGGCCGCTCTCGAGCGCGGTCGCCAGATCGCTCACGTTGCCGATGCCGTCGGTGCCGGCGAAATGAATGGCCCCGAGCGACCGGCGGGCGGCGGGACCGATGCGGGTGATCATCCCGCACGTCGAGAGATGCATCGGGTGGCCGCGAAGGCGGATGGCGATCTCGCGGCACTTCGCGGCGGCGCCGGGGAACCAGCGGTCGATGCCGTCGAGCGCCGCGAAGGCGCGCTTCTTCACTTCCTCGTCGTCGAGCATCAGGACGCGGTCGTCCTCGGTGAGCGGCATGTAGCAGGTCAGGACGGTCGGGCGGTCGCGCGCGCCCTGCCCCCGGAGGCGCGGGAAGTCGGCGCAGACGACGTCGCTCATCACCGGCGAGCCGAGGATGTTGGTGTCGAAGCAGGACTCGTGGACGACGCCGTCGAAGCAGAGATTGGCGACGATGTACGGGATGTACCGGATGCTCTCCATCGCCTTCTTCTGATCGTCCGGGAGACCGGCGACCAGGCGGCGCGCGATCAGCTTGGGCGCCGCCATGATGACGGTGTCGGCGGAGACGCACTCGAGGCGGGTGAGATCTTCCGGCGCGCCGGGCGGGGCGTAGGCGACCAGCACCTTGCCGTCCTTCTCCTCGACCCGCACCACCGCGGCGCCCGTGACCAGGCGCCCGGCCCCGCGCGCGGCGACCCGCTCCCCCAGCGCGCGGGTCAGCCCTCCGAACCCTTCGTCGCCGGTGTAACGGTGCGGCTCGATCCCTCCCATCCACTGCGCCGCCTCGATGCCGACGTAGGCCGAGGTGTCGGCGACCCGGCCGCCCCACGAGTTGGGGCCGAAGGCGTCGATGAACTCCCGCACTTGAGGCGGATAGTCCTTGAGGATCTCGTCGAGCGGGATGTTGTCGAGCCGCTCCGCATCCTTCTCGACGTCGTAGGTGCCGTAGGTCTCGAGGTAGCGGCGGAAGCCGTCCTTCGCCGCCTGCGGCCAGGGGGCGCGGTCGAGTCCCTTCGTGAGGAACTCGGGGATGAAGGTGTCCTGCACCACCGCGCCGTCGACGCTGTCGATCGGGCGCATCGCGACGCCGACCTCCCTGGCGATGGCCAGGAGATCGGCGTTGTTGTTGTAGGAGGTCCCGGCGCTGTACGGCACGCCGCGCCAGTTGCCGCCGGTGGCGTTGCCGCCGACCATCGGCTCCCGCTCCAGCATCAGGTAGTCGAGGTCGCCCAGCTCGCGCGCCGCGAACAGCCCGGCGCCGCCGGCGCCGACGATGACAATCGGGAGATGCCGCGTGGGCGCCGGCATGCGGAACTCGGTGCCGTCGCGCACCGCGTGGCAGATGGCGTAGTGGTCGGCCTGCACTGCGCTCGCCGGTCGAGCGCCGGCGGAGGCGCCCTCGGCGGAGTCTCCGGCGCCCGGCGCGCCCGGGCCCGCGCCGGTCCGCAGCCCGCCCGGGCGCGGGCAGGCCATCGAGGCGAGGCTGCCGGTGATGACGATGCGGATGAAGTCGCGGCGATCGACGACCTTCACGCGCGGGCCACTTCGACCCGCGCGTCGTTGAAGCAGGCGCCGCCCGACACCCGGGAGATGGCGTCGGGCACGAGGGCGTTGCCGACGACGCCGTTCTTCGTGTGGCGGTTCCAGATCCCCTTCGGCAGCGCCGCGACCCCGCGCCGGATGGTCGCGCTCAGGCGCACGCGCACGATCACCTCGCCGAGCGCGTTGTGCACGCGCGCCGTGTCGCCGTCGGCGAGCCCGCGCGCCCCGGCATCGTCCGGGTGGATTTCGAGGAACGCCTCGGTGAAGCCGTACTCCGCGAGGCTCGAGGAGATCGTCCGGTCGGTCGCCGGCGAGATCAGCGCCAGCGGGTGGCGCGCGTCGCCCGGGTCGGGAAGGAAGAGGTACGGGTCCTCCCCCAGCTCGGCCGGCCACAGGTGCACCTTGCCGTCGTCGGTGCGCGGGAAGGCGGTCTTGAACTGCACCGGCCGCTCGCCCGGGAAATCGAAAGCCAGCCGCCCGCCGCCGCGCACGATGCGCAGCCGCTCCGCGGGATCCTTCTCCGCGAGCGGCCCGCCGATCGCCTCGAGCGCCGCCGCGATCTGCGCCTCGCCGCGCGGCCACGATCCGGCGATGCCGAGCGCGTCGCCGATCGCGGTGAACACCGCCTCGTTCGAGCGCGCCTCCCCTTCGGCCGGGATCACCGGCCCGGAGAGGGTCACGCCGTAGGCGCCGTACGAGGTCGACAGCTCCGTGTGCTCGAGGAAGGTGGTCGCCGGCAGCAGGATGTCGGCGTACGGCGCGGTGTCGGTCATCACCTGCTCGAAGACGACGGTGAACAGGTCCTCGCGCTTCATCCCCTCGATGATCCGGTGCTGGTCCGGGACGGTCGCGACCGGGTTGGCGTTGTAGACGAACAACGCCTTGATCGGCGGCGACTTCTCCTCGAGGAGGGTGCGGCCGAGGAGGTTCATGTTGACGACGCGGGTCGGCTTCTCGGGAACGCCGGCGAGCCGCTCGCCGTCGACCTGGTAGGCGGAGGAGTTCGACAGCGCGTACCCGCCGCCGCGGCGGCCGAACTTGCCGGCTACCGCCGGCAGCGCCAGGACCGCCGCGACCGCCGATTCGCCGTTGCGGTTGCGCTCGAGACCCCAGCCGCAGCGCAAGAGCGCCGGGTCGGCGGCGGCATACGCCTCGGCGAGCGCCGCGATCGCGGCCGGCTCGACCCGCGCCACCCCGGCGGCGCGCTCGAGGCTCCAGGCGCGCGCCGCTTCGAGGAGCCGCCCGGCGCCGGTCGCGTTCTCCGCCAGGAAGTCGCGGTCGACGGCGCCCTGCCGCTCGAGATGGGCCACCATCGCGAGCGCCACCGGCCCGTCGGTGCCGGGGTAGACGGGAAGGTGCAGATCGACGATCCCCTCGGCGAGGGTGCGGCGCGGGTCGACGAGCGCGATCCGGGCGCCGCGGGCGCGTGCCGCCTTGAGCCGCGGCACCAGGTGGATGTTGCTCTCGCGCGGGTTGGCGCCCCAGATCAGGATGAACCGCGCCTCGTCGAAGTCGGCGAAGTCGACGGTCGCCATCTTGCCGTACATCGCCTTGGTGGCGGCGCCGGTCGGCGCGGCGCAGACGGTGCGCGCCAGGCGCGAGGCGCCGAGGGTCCGGAACAGGCGCGCGTCGGCGGTGTCCTGGGTCAGAAGGCCGTTCGAGCCGCCGTAGTAGAAGGGCAGGATCGACTCCCCGCCGCTGTCGTGCCGCGCCGCGTCGAGTTGCAGGGCGATCGTGGCGATCGCTTCATCCCAGGCGATCCGCTCGAACTGCCCGCTCCCCTTCGGCCCGGTGCGGCGCATCGGATGGAGCAGCCGGTCGGGCCCGTACTGGCGGCGCGCGAAATGCCGCACCTTGCCGCAGATATACCCGTCGGTGCCGGGGTTGAGCGGCCCGGCGTCGATGCTCTCGACCCGGCCGTCGCGCACCGTCACTTCGAGGCTGCAGCGATCCGGGCAGTCGAGCGGGCAGACCGAAGGATGCGTCGTCGTGGCGGGCATGCCGAAACTATAGGAAAGGGCGCCCCGCTTTGTCGAGTGGCGGGCCGTGCGGGAGGCCGCGCGGCGCCGAACTTCAGTGCCCTTCGAGCCCCAGCTGCCAGGCGAAGAAGCCGTAGATGTCGGTCGACTCGTCGATCTGCTTGCTCAACGGCTTGCCGATGCCGTGCCCGGCGCGGCTCTCGATGCGCAGCAGGATCGGCGCGCTCGACGAGGTCGAGGCCTGCAGGAGCGCCGCCATCTTGCGCGCGTGCAGGGGGTCGACGCGGCTGTCGCTCTCCGCCGCGGTGAACAGCACGGCCGGGTAGGCGGCGTCCTTTTTCACGTGATGGTAGGGCGAGTACTCGTACAGGTAGCGGAACTGGGCCGCCGACTCCGACGAGCCGTACTCCGGCACCCACAGGCGCGCGATCTGGAACTGCTGGTAGCGCACCATGTCGAGCAGCGGCACCGCGCAGACCGCGGCGTGGAAGAGATCCGGCCCCTGGGTGATCGCGGCGCCGACCAGGAGCCCGCCGTTGCTCCCGCCGTAGACGGCGAGGCGCTCCGGCCGCGTGTACTTCGCGCTCACGAGGTAGCGCGCCGCCGCGAGGAAATCGTCGAAGACGTTCTGCTTCTTCTCCAGCATCCCGGCGCGGTGCCAGGCCTCGCCGTACTCGCCGCCGCCGCGCAGTTGCGCCTCGGCGTAGACCCCGCCCTGCTCCAGCCACCAGACGAGGGCCCGGCTGAAGTCGGGGGTCTGGCTGACGTTGAAGCCGCCGTAGCCGTACAGGATCGTCGGCGCGTTGCCGTCGGGCTTCAGGCCCTTGCGCGCCACCACGAACATCGGGATGCGGGTGCCGTCCTTCGACGGGAAGAAGACCTGCTTCACCTCGAAGCCGGAGAGATCGACGTCGCTCTTCACCGCGTCCCACAGGGTCACCTTGCCGGATTTCAACTCGTAGCGGCGGATCGCCGGCGGGGCGGTGTACGACGCGAAGTCGAAGAACGCCTCGACCCCGTCGTGCTCGCCGCCGACGCCCGACACGGTGCCGATCCCCGGGAGCGCGATCTCGGCGAGGCGCCTGCCGGCGAGGTCGTGCACCGCCAGGCGCGACGAGGCGTCGCGCAGGAGGCGGGTCACGATCCGCCCGCCGATCACCTGCGCGTCGTCGAGCACCGCGTCGCTCTCGGGGATGAGCGTCTTCCAGCCGTTGCGCTCCGGCTTCAGCGGGTCGATCGCGAGCAGCCGGTAGCGCGGCGACTCGAAGTTGGTGCGCGCGTACAGGACGCCGTCGACCACGCCGCCGGTGAAGATGGCGTCCAGCCCGGTCGCGACCGGGACGAACGAGGAGCCTTCCTTCGAGAGGTCGCGCACCAGCAGGTCGGTCTTCGCCCAGCCGTCATAGATGGTCGCGGTCAGCCAGCGGCCGTCGGGCGACAGGTCGATCTCGATGATCTCGTCGGGGCGCCGCTCGCGTCCGAAGACGTACGGGTCGGCGGCGGGGTCGGTGCCGAGGGCGTGGTAGTAGACGTGCAGGTTGTAGTTCTCCTG
>DATKFL010000192.1:0-9261 GCA_035511355.1 Dongiaceae bacterium | reverse complement strand
GACATGGACCCGCAGAAAGTAGGTTTCATCGGGATCGGCATCATGGGCCGGCCGATGGCGGGCCACATCCTGAAGGCCGGCCATCCGCTCGCCGTCTACAACCGCACCCCGGGAAAGACCGCGGACCTCGCGGCGGCCGGCGCCCGGGTCGCGGCGTCGCCCGCCGACGCCGCCCGGGGCGCCGACGTCGTCATCGTGATGGTCACCGACTCGGACGACGTCGAGGCGGTGGTGACCGGCCCCGGCGGCGTGATCGAGGGGATCGATCCGGGAGCCGTGGTGGTCGACATGAGCACCATCTCGCCGCGCACCGAGCGCCGCCTCGCGGAGCGGCTGCGCGAGCGCGGCGCCGATCTCGTCGACGCGCCGGTCTCCGGCGGCGACGTCGGCGCGCGCAACGCGACGCTCGCGATCATGGCGGGGGGCGAGGCGGCTTCGGTCGAGAAGGTTCTGCCGGTCCTGAAGCGGGTCGGCAAGGCGGTGACCCACTGCGGCCCGGTCGGAGCGGGGCAACTGGCCAAGCAGTGCAACCAGATCCTGGTCGGAGTGACGCTCCTTGCGGTGTCGGAGGCGATCGCCCTGGCGCGCGCCGGCGGGCTCGAGCCCGAGGTGATGATCCGCGCCGTCGAGGGGGGCGCGGCCGCCTCGTGGCAGTTGAGCAACCTGGGCCCGCGCATCCTGCGCGGCGACTTCGACCCCGGCTTCATGGTCGACCTGATGCAGAAGGATCTGCGCCTGGTGCTCGAAACCGCTGCCGCGGCCGCCCGGCCGCTGCCGGCGACCGCGCTCGTGCACGGCCTGTTCGGCGACGCCCAGGCGCAGGGCGAAGGCCGGATGGGCACCCAGATCCTCGGAAAAGTGGTCGATCGGCTGGCCGCCGGGAGGGCCGGTTGATTCGACTCCAGTCCGACCCTATGTTGTGCGCGGTCAAGCCTTTCGGAGGAGTGTGCATGCAGGTTCGGCGGGTCGCTTTGGTGATGCTCGCGGGTGCGGTCGCGGCGTGCGCCGCGGCGCGCCCGGCCGTCGCGCAGACGCGCACCCGTCCGGTCGACGTCATCGCCAGGCCGGCGCCGGCGACCGACCCGAAGAACCGGATCGGCCTCGACTACGAGTACGAGAACTTCAACAACACCTTCACCGACTGGCACTGGCTGTCGCTCGAGTACTCGCACCGGTTCGAGCCGGTCACGGTCATCGGCCGGGTGAACTGGGCGCACCGCTTCGACACCGACGCGACCCAGTACGAGGTCGACGCCTATCCGAAACTCTGGAAGGGCGCCTACATGTACCTGAACTACGGCGTCGCCGACCACGACACCTTCTTCCCCGACCAGCGCTACGGCGCGGAGCTGTTCTGGAGCTTCGGGAAGGCGATGGAGGCCTCGGTCGGGATGCGGCGGCTCGAGTTCGACCCGCGCTACGTCAACCTCTACACCGGCTCGTTCGGCTGGTATCGCGGCAACTGGTACTACGTCGTGCGTCCCTGGGTCTCCAACAAGCCGGGGGAGACCTCGCTCTCCGGTTCGTTCATGGCGCGGCGCTACTTCAAGACCCGCGACGATCACTGCACGCTCCGGGTCGGGGGCGGTCAGGGAAGCGACTTCGACCAGTCGATCGACGCGCTGCTCCTGAGCAACCAGTGGAGCGTGACCGGCGAGTGGCAGCGCCGGTTCAAGCCGATGTGGGTGGCGCGCGCCAAGGCCGGCTTCCGCAGCGTCACCTACGAGACCGGCACCAACCGCGAATCCTGGCTGGTCGGCGGCGGCATCGCGCGCCTGTTCTGACCGGGAGGGCGCTCTGAAGCGCGTCGTCCTCTTCCTCATCCTCTGGCTCCCCGTCGGGTTCTCGATCGGGACCGCGACCCTGCTCGGTCCGGTGCGCTGGATCACCACCTACGCGCGCGCGCACGGCGTCGGCGAGGGGCTCGAGAAGGCCGCCGTGCAGATGGTGATCGTGCTCCTGGTCGCGCTCACCGCGACCGCGGCCTGGATCCTGACCCGCATCGTCCAGGAGACCGAACGGCTCGAGGTGCGCGGCGGCGTTCCGGTGCTGTGCGTCGCCGCGGCGATCGGCGCCGTCTGGATCTGGATGACCCCCTCGATGCTGAAGGGCGAGAGCGGCGGCGAGGTCACGGCCGGCACGCGCTTCACCTTCGGCCCCTATCCGGACGAGGACCGGTTGATCGCGCTCAAGGCGGAGGGCTACACCGCCGTCGTGCCGCTCCTCCATCCGGCGGTGATTCCGTTCGAGCCGGAACTGCTGCGCCGCGAGCGCGAGGCGGCGGCGCGCGCCGGGCTCGAGGTGATCCACCTGCCGATGCTGCCGTGGGTGAGCGAGAACCGCGAGGCGCTCGACCGGGTGCGCGAGCTGGTCGCGTCGGGGCAGGGGCGTTACTACGTGCACTGCTACCTCGGCATGGACCGCGTGCAACTGGTGCGCAAGGTGGTCGATGCGGCGGGCGGCGGCGGCGAAGTCACCGCGATCAGCGAGGCGCGCGGCATCGCGACGCAGGATCGCTGGGAGCGCGGCGAGGTCGTCCACCTCGACCCGCGCGTCCACCTGACCCCCTTCCCGACCGACGCGGAGATGCTGCGCTACCTCGCCGCCAGCAACGGCGTGCATGTCGTGTCGCTGCTCGACCCGGCGGTGGCGGACGACCGACCCTGGATCGCCAAGGAGCAGCAGGTCGCCGCGCAGTGGCGGGTCGCCTGGACCGGGCTGCCGATCCCCGAGGTGCCGTTCGACGCCGAGGCGGCGCTGCGCGCCGCGCGCGCGGTGCGCGACCTGCCCGGGACGATCCTGGTGCACGACTTCCTGTCGCCGGCGTCCGGGCGATCGCCCGCGGCCGAGGGGTTCGTGCAGGCCTGGCGGACCGGGCGGCCGCCGCTGCCGCTGTCGCTGCTGCGTGCGCCGCTCGCGGGGGGCGCGCTGATCCCGCTGGCGCCGCACGCCGCCATCGGCCCGACCCCGGAGCCGGAGGAGTTCGACGAAGGGATCGCGCGCCGCGGCGTGCGGGTCGTCATCCGGCTCGGCGGCGGCGACGAGAAGAAGATCGCCCTCGAGCGCAAGGCGGCCAAGGCCGCCGGGATGAGGTGGGAGCGGATCGATCGGCCCGACCTGCCGGCGTTGCTCGAGCGGCTGTCGCAGGGCGGGCCGTTCTACCTGTACGGCGCCGAGCCGGCCGGGCTCGCCGACGCCATGCGGGCGCGGTTCGGGCCGCCGTCGCCGGCCGCGCGCCGCGACGAAGCGGCGGTGCTGTTCGCCGCGGTCGAGCCGATGGCCGGCGGCACGATGCCGAAGAGCGTCGAAGCGCACGTGTCGTTGCCACCGCCGCCCGCCGGCATGACGCCGCCGCGGGATGCCGGGCCGCAGATGGCGGAAGCGATGCCGACGGGCGCGGCGCCCACGGACGCGGCACCCGCGGGCGCGACGGCGTCGGCCGCGGCACCGGAGCGCGCCGATCCCTCCGGCAAGCCGCGAACCGGCCTGGTCAGCGCCGGCGTGGCGGGCGCATCGCCGTCCGGCGCCGGAACGTCCGGTGCCACGCCGCCACGGTCGCCGACCGCGACCGCGACGCCCGCGGTGCGCCGCTTCCTCGGCATGGCGATCCCCGACCTGACGATGTGGGTGCTGCTCGGCCCGTTCTTCCTGCTGTTCGCCGCGATGGCGGCGGGCGCCGCCGCCTGGCTGCGCGTCGGGCGCGGCCTCCCGGTCGCCTACAGCAGGAAGGGATTCCACTTCATGATCTTCACGATGGCCGGCGTGGTGCAGGCGCTCGGCGGGCTGCCGGCGGTGATGCTCTACGGCGGGGTCGTCAGTCTCGTCGTGCTGTACGCCGTCGCGCGCGGGCCCGGATTCCCGTTCTACGAGGCGATGGCGCGCCCATCGGACGCGCCGCGCCGGACGCTGTTCATCATGGTGCCGCTTCTGACCACCGCCCTGGGCGGGATCCTCGCCAACGTCTTCTTCGGCGCCTGGGCGATCGTCGGCTACATGGTCGGCGGCTGGGGCGACGCCGTCGGCGAACCGGTCGGCGCGAAGTTCGGCCGGCATCGGTATCGTGTGCCGTCGCTCGGCGGCGTTCCGGCGATGCGTTCGCTCGAAGGCTCGGCCGCGGTCCTGGTCGCCGGGATGCTGGCCGCTTACGCCGGACTGGTGCTGCGCGGCGTCGACCCGGCGCGGGCGCTACTGGGTTCCGTCGCCTGCGCCGCCGTCGGCGCTCTCGTCGAAGCCTTCAGCACCCACGGCGTCGACAACCTCACCGTGCAGGTCGCCGCCTCCGGCGCGGCGTTCTTCCTGTTCTCGTGAGGCGCGCGCCAGGTCTGTACGGGTCATGCCGGACTCTATATCCTTGACGACCGTGAGTCGCGATCCGGATGGGAGCGCCCGAACCCCGGGCCACAGCGTCAATGTCGGGCCGACGCACAGCGCCGAGGGTGTCGACCTGACCCTCATCCGGTGGATGCTCTCCCTGACGCCCCTCGAGCGACTCACGGCCCTCCAGACGACCCTCGACGCGATTCGGAAGCTGCGTGCGGCCGCCGCCGACTGACTTTCTCGAAATACTCCGCGTGCTCGGCGCGCACGGCGTCGAGTCGATCGTGGTCGGAGGTGTCAGCGCGGTGCTCCAGGGAGCTCCGATGACCACCTTCGATCTCAATCTGGTCCACTCGCGGACTCCGGACAACGTCGGCCGTCTCCTGAAGGCGCTGGACGCGCTCGACGCGCACGCCCGTGGCCGCGGCAGTGAGCGGGTCCGCCCCGACCGCTCGCATCTCGAATCGCCCGGGCATCAGCTGCTGATGACAGTCCACGGACCGCTCGATCTCCTGGGGGCGGTCGGCGGGGACAGGGACTACCAGGATCTCCTGGAGCACTGCAGGGAGATGCGCGTCGGCGAGGTCGTGGTGCGCGTCGTCGACCTCGACACGTTGATCGAGCTGAAGGAGATCGCCGGCCGCGACAAGGATGTCGCCGTCCTTGACATCCTGCGACGCACGCGCGACGAGGCACGGCGAACCGGAGGATGCTGAACGATGCGTGACCCACGCGAAGACCCGGCCGAGGTGGTGCGGCACAGCCGCCTGCGCGCCGACCGTGAACTTCTCGCCACCGTCGATGGAGCCCTCGCCGCCGGCGCGCGCCGCGCCGGAGCGGAGCTGGCCTGCCGTCCCGGCTGCAGCGAATGCTGCGTCGGACCGTTTCCGATCAACCGCCTCGACGCCTGGCGGCTCGGTGAGGGGATGGCGGAACTGCAGCGTCGCGACCCGGCACGTGCCGCCGCCGTGCTCGAGCGGGCGCGGCGGGCGATCGAGGCGTGGCGCGCGACCTTTCCGGGCGACGCCGACCGGGGGCGCCTTTCGGGAAACGAAGCGGCCGAGGACGCCTTCTTCGAAGCGCAGTCGGCGGTGCCCTGTCCCGCGCTCGACCCGGCGACCCAGACCTGCGAGCTGTACGCCCACCGCCCGATGGCCTGCCGCACCTACGGGCTGCCGGTGAGCTTCGGCGGCCAGAACCTGCCACCCTGCCGCCTCTGCTTCACCCGCGCGACGCCCGAGACGATCGAATCGTGCCGCGTCACCCCCGACAAGCTCGGCATCGAGCAGGCGATCCTGCAGCGGCTGCGGCGCGACGGCGGAGAGGAGTCGGAGACGATCGTCGCGTATTCGCTGGTGGAGTCCGATCGCGCGAAGTAGGAAAGCCGACTAGGCGCTTCTTCCCGCTTCCTGACGCTCGAGCTTGATCTTCGAGCAACGGGTCTGAATCGCGGCTCGAATCAGCGCCCCCAATTCATCGTGCGGCCCATACTTTGGTGCGTGCACGCTGATGACCCGGCGCGGGATCAGGAACTCCACCAGCGCGCGCTTGGCCTTCGCCTGTTCCCCCGGGTTGAACACTCCGAAGCAGGTCCCTTCGAAGTGTTTGAGGAGCGAGAAACACGGGATGTCGGTGAGTCCATCACCGACATAGATCATGTTCTTCCACGGGACCGCGCGCTTCTCCTGCGGCACATCCTTGTTCACCTGGTACGGGTTGGCTCTCGTCGTGTTCGGATCCAGACCTTTGTTGATTTCGAAGAGGAATCGCGTCTTCTCCGTGAAAGTGACGCATCGACTGACGTACCTGAGCACCCCTCCCTCGGCGTCGCCCGCCAACTCACAGCCGTAGACTCCGGAAAACGTCTTTCGGATAAAGCTGTTCCCAAGAATGACCTCGCGGAGCCCTCCGGATACGATGTAGAACTCGATGTCGATATTCTTGTATTTCTTCACACTCCGCCTGAGGTCCGTGACCAGCTCGGGAAGACCAGGGTACAGAGCGAGCGTCCCCCCAAACTTCCGCAGCCCGCGGTTGGTCATCTCTCCGAACGGTTTTCCCGGCCCGATCCGATCCAGGAGCAATCTCAGGTAGGCGAGTGAAGGGTCATAGCCCCTCGCGATCAGAGCCCGGGCGTCCTTGGCCCAGAACCGCCGCGTGTCGACGCCGTGCCTTTCAAGCAGCGCGCTCGTCGAGTCGGGGGTGAGCGTGTCGTCGAAATCGAAGACCAGTGCAATCGTCGAGGCGTAACCGTTCATGCATACCCCCAGGCAGATCTCCGGATTGGGAAACCGATGTCGCCGTGCCGCCGCTACAGCTGGAGCTCAGCGGTCTCGATCGCGAGGCTGGGGGGTTGGTGACGGCCGCTTGGCTTGCGTCGGCGTCTCCGCCTGCGGGGTGCGATGCGAAAGGTCCGCCAGAGTCGTTGTGACGGCCTGCCACTCGCGTGGCGTGAGCGGCTTGGGGTCCGTAGTACGAGTCGGGATGTGACTCACCGGAAACCTCCTTGAGGTCACTCCATCCGTTCTTGAATGCTGCGCTCGGAAGGAACGGCCGTCAAGAGGAAAGTTCAGGATGCCGGCACCGGCGCGCCCAGCTCCTGCATCGCGAACGCTTCGAGATCGCCGAGCGCCCGCTTCACGTACGCGGCCTTCTTCTGGCGCTTGTCGCGGATTTCCTTCTCGAGCGGCGGCAGCAAGCCGAACGCGATGTTGGTCGGCTGGTAGTTGGCCGACTCGGCGACCGAGATGTAGCGGGCGAGCGCCCCGAGCGCGGTCGTCGCCGGGAAGATGACCGGCGACGCGCCCTCGGCGAGACGCGCCGCGTTGATCCCGGCGATCATCCCGGACGCCGCCGACTCGAGATATCCCTCGACCCCCGAGATCTGACCCGCGAAGAAGAGATCACGGCGCGCGCGCGCCTGGAAGGTCGGCAGGAGGATCGCCGGGGCGTTGATGTACGAGTTCCGATGCACCTGGCCGAGACGCGGGAACTCGGCGTTCTCGAGGCCGGGGATCAACCGGAAGACGCGGGTCTGCTCGCCGAACTTGAGATGGTTCTGGAAGCCGACCATCGAGTAGAAATCGGCGGCCAGGGTGTCCTGCCGCAGTTGCACGACCGCGAACGGGATGCGGCCGGTGCGCGGGTCGGGCAGGCCGACCGGTTTCATCGGACCGAAGCGCAGCGTGTCGCGACCGCGTCGCGCCATCTCTTCGATCGGCAGGCAGCCCTCGAAGTAGGGGACGTTCTTCTCGAAGTCGTGCGACGGCGCTTCGGCGGCGCCGAGAAGCGCCTGCAGGAAGCGGTCGTACTCCGCCTCGTCCATCGGGCAGTTGAGGTAGTCGTCGCCCCCCTTGCCGTAGCGCGAGGCCGGGAAGACCTTGGTGCGGTCGATGGTGTCGGCGTCGATGATCGGCGAGATCGCGTCGAAGAAATAGAGATACCCGCGTCCGACGAACTCGGCGATCGCCTCGGCGATGGCGTCGGAGGCGAGCGGACCGGTGGCCAGCACGGTCGGCTGCCCGACCGGAATCGCGGTCACCTCCTCGCGCACGAAGCGGATGTTCGGAGTCGTCTGGATCGCCTCGGTGACGCCGCGCGCGAAGCCTTCGCGGTCGACGGCGAGAGCGCCGCCGGCCGGCACCTTGGTCTGGTCGGCGACCCGCACGATGAGCGAGTCGAGCCGGCGCATCTCCTCTTTGAGCAGCCCCGACGCGGTGTCGAGCAGGTTCGACTTGAGCGAGTTCGAACAGACCAGCTCGGCGAGATCGGTGGTCTGGTGCACCGGCGAGGTGCGCACCGGACGCATCTCGTGCAGATCGACCTGCAAGCCGCGACGGGCGGCCTGCCAGGCGGCTTCGCTGCCGGCGAGGCCGCCGCCGACGATGGTGACGCGCACATTGGTCAAGGGAGCGCGGAGTATAGCACGCGGGGCGCGGGCTTCCGGGCGAGGGGGATGAACCCTACCTGGCGGCGGCGCGGCGGCGGGTTGCCGGGAGGTCGCGCCACTGCATCATCGCGCCGGCGCGGCGCTCGATGGCGTCGGCGCGCCGGAGGATCAGGCGCGATCGGCCGCGCAGGATCGACGCGTGCCGCGAGACGTCGAGCGCGTACTGCAAATCCCAGAGCGGCTCGGGGTCGGTGATCCAGCCGGAGCCGTGGTGGCGCAGGTCGAAGAAGCCGGAGTAGCTGGTGAGCGTCTTGCGTCCGTCGTCGAGCGTGTACTCGTGGAAGTACGACATCGCCAGCTCGCGCACGTTGCGGTATACCGGGTCGCGGTAGCGCAACACCGGATGGTTCGTCTTGCTGATCGCCCCCCAGAGTCCGCGGGCGCGGAACGGGGTGACGACGTGGTCGACGTCGAGGTCGGTTGCCTTCAGGTCAAGAAGCAGCGGCGGCGCGCCGTGGTACCAGAGCGCCGCGGCGGCGAGGAACGCCCCCTCGAGGCAGTGCGCGCTCCGGGTGCGCAGCACCTGGCGCGGTGACTTGCAGGTCTCGCCGCCGCGCTCGAAATTGGTCGGAATCGATTCGAGGAAGTCCTGGATCTTCTTCGGGTGGTCGAGCCGGCGGAAGAGTCGGCGCTCGGCGGGGGTCAGGCTCGCGAAGGGGGCGCGGACGCGAGGCATGCGCGCTCATGATGCACGCCGCGGCGGAGCGACGCAAGGCGCGCGGCGCCTGCTCACCCGGCCGAGGCGCCCGCGCACCATCCGGAGATGCATGATCGGGTAGGCGTTCCCCGCGATCTCGACGAGGAGCAGGCCGGCGACGGCCGCCCAGTTCCCTGACCGGGCGGTCAGCACGAGGTGGGGAAAAAGCACCAGCGCGGCCCAGAAGTGGGACGCTTCCGCGGCCTCGACCTGCCGGATGATCGCCGCCAGGTCGCGACCGTGCCCCGAGACGTAGACGCTCGAGTTCAGGTGCCGCAGCGGGGTGTCGCGCAGCAAC
>DATKFL010000191.1:0-7428 GCA_035511355.1 Dongiaceae bacterium | reverse complement strand
CAGGAGAAGCGACGCGACGTTGCTGCACGCGATGAGCAGCACCAGCCCGACCGCGCCCATCAGGATGAAGAGCGGCGCGCGCACCTCGCCGACCAGGCTCTCACGCAGGTCGGCGAGCGTGGTCGGGCGCGCTTCGGTCGGATCGGCACGCGCCAGGCGCTCGCCGATGACCGTCACCTCGGCCTGCGCCGCGTCACGATCGACGCCGTCGGCGAGCCTGCCGACGCCGAGCAGGAAGTGCGCCCCGCGGGCGGTCGCGGCCTCGGGATAGGCGACGCGCAGGGGGAGGAACACCTCGGAGCGGAAGGCGAAGAACGGCAGCCGGAATCCCTCCGGCATCACGCCGACGATGGTGTACGGGCGCCCGCTGAGGGTCAGTTTCCGGCCGATCACGCCGGGATCGGCGTCGAGCGGGCCGCGCCAGAAGGCGTGGGTCACGACCGCGACCGGAGCGAGGGCGCGCGCGTCGGCTTCCGTGAAGGTCCGGCCGAGACGCGGCGCCACGCCGAGCGCCGCGAACAGATCGCCCGCCACCAGCGCCCCATCGACCCGCTGCGGTTCGCCGTCGCCGACCCGGTCGAGCGCCCACGGGGCGGCGGCCCCGACCGCGGTGAACGATCGCGACTGCTCGCCGAGGTCGGCCAGATCGGGGGGCGATTGCGGTCCGAGGTCGGCCAGCCGGTCCGGCGCCGGGTAGGGGAGCGGATGCAGGAGGACCGCGCTGACGACGCTGAAGATCGCGGTGTTGGCGCCGATGCCGAGCGCCAGGGTCAGGACCGCCGCGGCGGTGAACCCGGGATGCTTCACGAGGACGCGCGCGCCGAAGCGAAGATCGCGCAGGAGCGTCCCGAACGTTGATTCCCAGCCGACGTCGCGGACCGCCTCCTTCACCGCGTCGAGGCTCCCGAGGCGGACGCGCGCCGCGCGCCGCGCCGCGTCGCCCTCGAGTCCGGCGCGCACGGCGTCGGCCGACGCCTCGTCGACCCAGGAGCGCAGCTCGTCGTCCAGATCGCGCTCGACCCGATCCCTGCGGAGCATTCCGCCGAGGCCCGCGAAGAAACGACGCACCCGGGACATCAGGCTACGCCTCGAGGATGCGCGTGATCGCGGAGGTCACGCGCTCCCAGGTGCGGGTTTCGGTCTCGAGCCGCTTGCGACCGCGCGGCGTCGCGACGTAGTACTTCGCGCGCCGGTTGTTCTCGGTCGCGCGCCACTCACCGCGGATCCACCCCGCCCGCTCGAGCCGGCGGAAGGCGGGGAAGAGCGAGCCGGGATTGACCTGGAACACGCCACCGCTCACCTGCGCGAGGCGCAGGCCGATGCCGTAGCCGTGCATCGGCTCGAGCGCTACTGCTTTCAGGACGAGCATGTCGAGCGTTCCGGGCAGGAGCGGCTCCTGGCGTTCGGGCATGCGGCACCTCCAGTAGATTAACGAGAGGAGGGTACCCGATGGTTCCGCTTGTTTGTCAAGTGGAGAGTGCAGGGGAGCGGCGCGCGGCGCCGGGCGGCGCCGGCCCCGGCTTCGCCCGCGGCGCGCCCGCGCCCACCTCGGGTAGAATCCCGCCTTCGGAGGGAATGCCGATGAACAAGGTCATGCTGCCCGCGATCGCGGGCGCCGCCGCCCTGCTCGCGATCGGCGCCGCCGCGGGCGAGAAGGCCGTGGAGGGTGCGTCCGTGAACCCGAACCTGCTCACCGCCGCCTGGAGCGGCCCCTACGGGGGCGTTCCGGCGTTCGACAAGATGCGTCTCGAGGATCTGAAGCCCGCCCTCGAAGCGGGGATGACCGAGAACCTCGCCGAGTACGCGAAGATCGCCGCCAACCCGGAGCCCCCGACCTTCGCCAACACCATCGAGCCGATGGAGCGCGCCGGGCGGACGCTCGACCGGGCGCAGACCTACTACAGCCTGTGGGCGGCGAACCTCTCCACCCCGGAGTTCCGGAAGATCCAGGAGGAGATGGCGCCGCGGCTCGCGGAGTTCCGCTCGAAGGTCACCCAGAACGCCGCCCTGTTCGCGCGCATCAAGACGGTCTACGACGCCCGCGCCACCTCCGGGCTGCGGACGGATCAGCAGCGCCTCGTCTACCTGATCTACGACGGCTTCGCGCGCGACGGGTCGACCCTGACCGGAGCGGCGCGCGAGCGGCACGCCGCGATCAACAGCCGCCTCGCCGAGCTGTACACGAAGTTCGCCGACAACGTGCTCGCCGACGAGGAGGGGTACGTCACCTGGCTCACGAAGGATCAGATCGGCGGCCTCCCCGACTCGTTCGTGAAATCGGCGGCGGCCGCGGCCGAGGCGAAGGGGCGCAAGGGCGAGTACGCGGTCACCAACACCCGCTCGTCGATGGATCCCTTCCTGACCTACTCGACCGACCGGGGGCTGCGCGAGAAGGTCTGGCGCACCTACTACGCCCGCGGCGACAACGGCGACGCGCACGACAACAACGCGGTGATCGCCGAGATCCTGGCGCTTCGGTACGAGCGCGCGCGCCTGCTCGGCTACCCGAACTACGCCGCCTGGCAGCTCGAGAACAAGATGGCGAAGACCCCCGAGCGCGCGATGGACCTCATGATGCAGGTCTGGCCGGCCGCGATCGCGCGGGTCCATGAAGAGGTTGCCACCATGCAGGAGGTCGCCGACCGCGACAAGGCCGGCATCACCATCGCCCCGTGGGACTACCGCTTCTATGCCGAGAAGGTGCGGCGCGCGAAGTACGATCTCGACTCCGACGAGGTGAGGCAGTACCTGCAGCTGGACCGCCTGCGCGAGGCGCTGTTCTACGTCGCCGGCGAGCTCTTCGGGTTCCAGTTCAAGCCGATCCCGGCCGGCACGGTGCCGGTGTTCCATCCCGACGTGAAGGTGTGGGAGGTGACCGACCGCGCGACCGGGAAGCTGGTCGGCGTCTGGTACCTCGACCCGTTCGCGCGCGAGGGGAAGCGCTCGGGGGCGTGGGCCACCACCTACCGCGACCACGAGACCTTCGACAGCGCGCGCAACGTGCTCGGTTCGAACAACTCCAACTTCGTGAAGGGGGCGCCGGGCGAGCCGGTGCTGATCTCCTGGAGCGACACCCGCACGCTGTTCCACGAGTTCGGGCACGCGCTGCACTACTTCTCGTCGAACGTCGCCTACCCGACCTTGAACGGCGGCGTGCGCGACTACACCGAGTTCCAGTCGCAGCTGCTCGAGCGGTGGGTGCAGACCGACCCGGTCATCGAGAAGTACCTCGTGCACGTCAAGACCGGCAAGCCGATGCCGAAGGAGCTGGTCGCGAAGATCCGCAAGGCCGCGACCTTCAACAAGGGTTTCGACACCACCGAGTTCCTCGCCTCGGCGCTCATGGACATGAAGTACCACACCATCGACCCGAAGGGGATCGACCCGCGCGCCTTCGAGAAAGCGACCCTGGCCGCGCTGCAGATGCCGTCCGAGATCGTGATGCGGCACCGCTCGACCCAGTTCACCCACGTCTTCTCGGGGGAGGGGTATGCCGCGGGGTACTACGGCTACCTCTGGGCCGACGTGCTGACCGCCGACGCGACCGAGGCGTTCGAGGCGGCGCCGGGCGGGTTCTACGACAAGGCGCTCGCGAAGAAGTGCGTCGACAACCTGTTCGCGGTGCGCAACGCCGTCGATCCGGCCGACGCCTACCGCGCCTTCCGCGGTCGCGACGCGACCATCGACGCGCTCATGCGGGATCGCGGCTTCCCGATGCCGGCGGGACGCGGCGCGGGACGCTGACCGGCGCGGCGGGGGGCGGACGGCACATGCTCCGGCGACGTGAGTTCCTCGAGCGGGGAGCCCTGGCGCTCCTCGGGAGCCTCGCCGGCGGCCGGGCGTGGGCGGCGGGCGCGCGGGCCCCGGGGCCTGGCGCCGCGCCGCCCGGCGCCGCGGCCGCCGATCCGGCGCATGCGCTCCTCGTCCAGAGCCTCCGACCCGAGAACTTCGCGACCCCGATCGGCTGGTTCGATCGGCTGATTACGCCGACCGACGTCTTCTTCGTGCGCAGCCATTTCGGCGCTCCCGCGGTCGTGCGCGACGGGCGGCTGCGCGTCGAGGGGATGGTGCGGCAACCGCTCGATCTCGGCGTCACCGAGCTCGAACGGCTGCCGCAGACGACGATCACCGCGGTGCTGCAGTGCGCCGGGAACGGGCGCGCCTTCATGGATCCGCGCGTCCCCGGCGTGCAATGGGAGCACGGCGCGATGGGGCAGGCGGCCTGGACGGGGGTGCGGCTCCGGGATCTTCTCGGGCGCGCCGGGGTCGCGGCGGGGGCGGCGCATGTCGGTGTCAGCGGCGTCGATCGCTCGCCGATGCCGAGCGTCCCCGCTTTCCACCGATCGCTGCCGCTCGCGCGCGCGCTCGACGACACGACGCTGGTCGCGCTGCGGATGAACGGCGCGCCGCTGACCCACGCGCACGGCGCGCCGTTCCGGCTGATCGTCCCGGGCTGGGCGGCGAACCACTGGATGAAGTGGCTCGCGGTGGTGCGGGTGCAGGACGCCGAAGCGCCCGGCTTCTACATGCAGACCGGGTATCGCGTGCCGAAAGCGCCGGTCGAGCCGGGCGCCGCAGTCCCGCCCGAGAACATGACGCCGCTCACCGCGATCCCGGTGAAGTCGGTCATCGCCCGGCCGGTCGCCGGGGAGCAGCGGCCGCGCGGCCCCCAGGAAGTCGTCGGGGTCGCCTTCTCCGGCGCGGCGGGGATCGCGCGCGTCGAGGTGAGCGTCGACGGCGGCGCCACCTGGCGCGCCGCCGCGCTCGAAGGGGAGGCGGGGCTCGGCCGCTGGCAGGTCTTCCGCCACCGGTTCGACGCCGCGCCGGGGCGGGTGCGCGCGCTGGCGCGCGCCACCGATGCGCGCGGCAATGCGCAGCCGGAGCGCGCCGCCTGGAACCCGAGCGGCTATCACTGGAACGCCTGGCACAGCGTGGAATGGGAGGTCGTGTGAGACGACCGGTCGCGATCGCCCTGGCGGCGCTTCCGGCGATCGCGCTGCTCGCGGCGTTCGCCTGCCGCGGCGTCGGCGCGCCCGCGCCAGTCGGGAGCGCGGCTCCGGCGGCACCCGTCGCCGCGCCGGCCACCGCCACGCCGGCCACCACGGCGGCGCCCGCGCCGGCTCCGCAGCCCGCGACGGCGCCGCCGCCGGTCGTCGAAGCGCCGGCCGCGCCCGCGCCGCCGGCGGGAACGGAGATCGTCCGCGACCACTGCCTCACCTGCCACAGCGAAGATCTCCTGCGCCAGCAGCGGCTCACCGCCGCCCAGTGGACGAAGACCATCGACAAGATGCGCACCTGGGGATCGACGATCGCGCCGAACCGGGTCGAGTGGCTGGCCGCCTACCTGGCGCGCGAGTATGGAAAGGATTCAGGTCCCTACGCGGCGGAGCGGCTGTCCGCCGCGGACGCTGCGACGCTGTTCGCGCCGCGTCCGGTCGCGGCGCTCGAGGGGGGCGACCGCACGCGGGGTCTCGCGCTGTATGCCGATCGCTGCCAGCCGTGCCACGAAGAGGAAGGCCGCGGCGGCGACGGCAGCGTCACCATCGCCGGCCGGCGGATCGTCGATCGCCCCGCCGACCTGGCCGAGCTCGTCCGCACCGGCCGCGGCGACATGCCGTCGTTCGCCGAGACCACCGACGCGGAGCTCGCGGATCTGCTCGCCTACCTGCGTTCGCTGCCGCGCTGAGTGAGATTGGCGGTCAGGACTTCAGTACCGCTTCGACCGCCCGCCGACCTTCCTGCGCCGCGCCGTTCCAGTTCTGGTGCCCCTGCAGCTCCGAATGTCCGATGGCGATCGGGCCGAACGGTCGCCGGATGACGTCGGAGACCGGCGGCTTGCCGCCGGCGCCGAACATGAAGCCGGGGCCCGGATTGACGTACGCGTGCCCCCAGCGGTTCAGCACGATGCCGGCGATGTCGTTCGCCGGATCGAATCCCGCGTCGCCGAAGAGGCGCAGCATCTGCCCGCGGATCTCCCTCTCGAGGTCGCGGAACGACGCCTGCAGGAGCGCCAGCCTGCCCAGCTGCCCTTGCTCCTTCGCCGGGGTGCCGGGGAAGAAGTACGGGACGTAGAAGGTCATCACGATCGGGTCGTCGGGGTGCAGCCGCTCGGCCCGCGCGCCCGGTGGCGGCGTCCCCACTTTCATCGGCCGACGGACGTTGCACGCGAACCCGAGACCGCCCTCCCAGATCGCCGCGCCGAACCCGGCCCGGGGCAGGAAGCGCCAGTGCCGCAGCGCCACGTTCGCCACCAGCACCGACGAATGCCGGAAGGCGTCGTAGGCGGTGCGATGCGACGCCGGCAGCCCGGGGAGCACGTGCCGGTTGATCCAGCCGCCCGACGCCATGACGACGCGCCGCGCCGCCAGCCGATGCAGCGCGCCATCCTTGTGAAAGGTGACGACTGCGCGCCCGCCACCCACGACGCCGCCGCGCTCCTCGACCCGCACGACGGTCGCGCCGAGACGCATCCGCACCGGCTGATCGGGGCGATCGAGGGCCGCGAAGTCGATCGGCTGATCGACGACGTCGTCGAAGCGCGCGGCGCCGCCGATCGCGGCGGGGATCAGGCTTTTCACGAAATGGCGCGCGATGACGGTGTTGCCGCCCGGGTAGCAGTGGAAGGTCAGCCCGGTGTAGCGCGAAGCGCGGCGGAACCCGGGAAGCCCGAAGTGCCAGCCCCACCACGCGGAGATCGCGTCGCAGCCGAGGCCGATGATGCTGGCCAGGATCGGGTCGATGTAGGCGGTGATGTCGGGCGGCAGCCCGAGGACGCCTTCGTAGTACTGCATCATCGTCATGCCGTCGAGCCAGGGGCCGATCTCGGCCTCGGGGCGATCGGCGCGGCCGCGGCGGAACGCCTCGATCTCGTCGGCCGCCGTGTCGCGCCAGCGCGTGACCGCGCGGCGGGTCGGCTCGTCGAAGCGCGCCGCCATGGTCGCGGCGCTCCAGGGGTCGCGCTCCCAGCCGGGGGCGCCGCGGCGCAGAAGCCCCGCCGCCGGGGATCCGGCGCCGTCGCCCGCGTCGCCGAAGCGGTAGCCGACGTCGAACCGGTCGGACGCCCAGTGCAGGAACGAGTAGTTGTCGAGGGCGAGACGCATCCCCGCGGCCGGACCCTCGGGCTCGAGGTAGTCGTAGTCGCGCGGCAGGCCCAGTGAAGTGAAGTAATCCTCCGGGCCGCCGGTCGGCGGGGTCACGGCGAAGTCGTTCGAGCCCTGCGGCCCGACCAGGCGATGTCCGTCGATCAGGAACTCGTTGCGCTTCGCCTCGCCGCCGAAGATCGCGTGGTTGTCGAGGACGAGACAGCGGCCGCCCTTGTATTTCTGGAAGAACACCGCCGCAGCCAGGCCGCTGAGCCCGCCGCCCACCGAGACAAGATCGTACATCTCGCCGGTGTCGATGACCGCGGATCGCTCGAACGCTCCATCA
>DATKFL010000190.1:0-13104 GCA_035511355.1 Dongiaceae bacterium | reverse complement strand
GTCGCGAAGGAGTGCCGCAGCACGTGCGGACTCAGGCGGCTCTTGAGGCCGGAACCCCGGCCGTACTCCTTGAGATTCTTCCAGAATCCCTGGCGCGTCATCGGCGCGCCGCGGCCGTTCACGAACAGGGTGGCCGGCGCCCGGCCGCGCACCAGGCTCGCCCGCGCGCCGTCCAGCCAGTCGCGCAGGCGCTCGACCGCCACCCGGCTCAGCGGCACGAGACGCTCCTTGCTCCCCTTCCCGAGGCAGCGCAGCACGCCGCGGTCGAGATCGACGTCGCGCGCGCGGACCGACACCAGCTCGGAGACCCTGAGCCCGGTGGCATACAGCACCTCGAGCATCGCGGCGTCGCGCCGCCCGAGCGGGCTGGTCCGGTCGGGGGCCGCCAGCAGGCGATCGACCTCGTCGAGCGTCAGGAAGCGCGGCAGCGACTTCAGCGTGCGCGGCGCGCGCACGTCCGCGGTCGGGTCGCTGGTCACCACCTTCTCGGCGAGCAGGTGCCGGTAGAACATCCGCACCGCGTTGAGCGCCCGCGCCACCGACCGCGCCGAGAGTCCCTGGCGGGTCAGCTCGCGGACGAATTCCTCGATCTCGCCGCGTCGCACCTGCTTCGGCGGGCGACCCTTGCGTCTCAGGTAGCGCTCGAACTTCTTGAGGTCCTGGCTGTAGGCGAGGACCGAGTTGCGCGCCAGGCCGCGCTCCACCGTCAGGTGCAGCAGGAATTCGTCGATCGGACCGCGGATGATCACCGGGGGTGCCGATCCACGATGAGGGTCACCGGCCCGTCGTTGACCAGGTCGACTTCCATGAAGGCGCGGAAGCGGCCGGTCTCGATCGACAGCGGGGAACGGCGCAGGCGCTCGATGAAGCCGTCGTAGAGCCGCTCGGCCTCGACGGGGAGGGCGGCGCGCTCGAACCCGGGGCGGCGCCCGCGCGAGAGATCGCCGGCGAGCGTGAACTGCGACACGACGAGGACCCCGGCCCCCGTCTCGATGGCGGAGTGATTCATGTGACCCGCGCTGTCGGTGAAGACGCGCATATGTAGCACCTTGTCCGAAAGCCAGTCAAGGTCGGCGTCGGCGTCGCCCTTCTCGGCGCAGAACAGGACGAGCAGTCCGCGCCCGATCCGGCCGACCACGCCGCCGTCGACGCGCACCTCGGCGCGCGACACGCGCTGCACGACGGCGATCACGGCGCCGCGGCGCGGCGGGTCACGACCCGCCGGAGCAACTGCAGCTCGGCGCTGCCGCACAGGAGGGACCCGGCGATGAAGATGGCGCCGCCGCCGGCGATGAGGATCAGGAGGCGCGTCCCCTTCGCCGCGATCCCCCCCGGCGCCATCGGGTCGAGGTGCGGCGTTGCCCACCAGAGCGCCGCGGCCATCAGGAGACTGGCGCCGAGCGCGCGCGCCGCCGCGAGCCGGACGGTGCGGTCGAGGAAGTCGCCGATCTTCCGGCGTAGCAGGACGGCGAGGAGCCACGAGTCGGCGAACGCCGAGATCGACGTCGACAGCGCGATGCCGACGTGCTGCAGGGGCGCGCGCAGGAGCACGTTCAGCCCGAGGTGCAGGAAGAAGGTCAGCACCCCGACCTTCACCGGCGTGCGGGTGTCGCGATGCGCGTAGAACGCCGCCGCCAGCACGTTGATCAGCGCATACGGCAGGAGCCCCACGCTGTAGGCGGCGAGCGCCGTCGAGGTCAGGAGGGTGTCCTCCGGGGTGAAGCGGTTGCGCTCGAACAGGACGTGCACGATCGGCGCCCGCAGGACGATCAGCCCCGCGGTCGCCGGAAGGCTCACGAAGATCAGGAGCCGGAGCGCCGTGCGCAGGGTCTCGAGCACCCGCGGGCGGTCCCCCTCCGCGGCGGCGCGCGACAGGGTGGCGAGGAGCACCGTCGACAGGCTGATGCCGAAGATCCCCAGGGTCAGCTCGGTCACCCGGTTGGCGTAATAAAGAAAGGAAGCGCTCCCGGCCCGGAGCGAGGTGGCGAACTGCGAGTCGATGACCAGGTTGACCTGGGTGATGCCGACGCCGAAGACGCGCGGTCCCATCAGGCGCGCCACCTCGCGCACTCCGTCCCGGTCCGGCGGGTGCGGCAGCCCCCAACGGAAGCCGTGCTTCAGGAGAGCCGGGATCTGCACGGCCAGCTGCAGGACGCCGCCGACCAGGACGCCGATCCCGAAGGCATACGAGGGATCGGAGAAGGAGTTCTTGAAGAGGAGGGCGCAGCCGATGATCGCCAGGTTCAGGAGGACCGGCGTGAAGGCCGGCAGCGCGAAGACCCCGAAGGCGTTCAGCATCGCCGCGGCCAGCGCCGACAGCGAGATGAAGAAGATGTAGGGCCACATCAGCCGGTTGAGGGCGATGGTCAGCGCCACCTTGCCGCCCTCGTCGTTGTATCCCCAGGCCAGGCCGCGCACGAGCACCGGCGACAGGGCCACCCCCAGCACCACGATGACCACCAGCGCCAGGGTCAGGGCGTAGAACACCGAGGCGGCGAAGCGCCACATCGCCTCTTCATCGTGACGTTTCATGTAGCGCGCGAAGGTCGGGACGAAGGCCGAGGTGAGCGCCCCCTCCGCGACCAGGCGGCGCAGAAGGTTCGGGATGCGATAGGCGATGACGAAGGCGTCGGTCGAGTTGCCGGCGCCGAGGAGACTGGCCTGAAGCGCGTCGCGCGCGTACCCGGCGATCCGGCTGAGCGCGGTCATCAGGCTCATCGATCCGGCCGCGCGTACCAGTTTGCGATCGCCGTCGAGCATCCAGCCTCCTCGTCGAGCCGGGGATTGTAGGTCAAGCGGCCCCCGGCGCGTCCACCGCGGCCGGCGGCGTCGATCGGTGTGGTATTCTCCGGCCCGTTCCGATCGGTGAATGGAAAGCGAGGACACGGTCATGGGCAGCGTGAACAAGGTGATCCTGGTCGGCAATCTCGGGCGCGATCCCGAGGTGCGCTACACGCAGGGCGGCTCCCCGGTGGCGAACTTCACCCTGGCCACCAACGAAGCGTGGACCGACAAGGCGGGCGCGAAGCAGGAAAAAACCGAGTGGCACCGCGTGGTCGCGTGGGGGAAGATGGCGGAGATCGCGCGCGACCATCTCGGCAAGGGGAAGCAGGTCTACATCGAGGGATCGTTGCAGACGCGCCAGTGGGAGGACCGCGACGGCAACAAGCGGTCGACGACCGAGATCAAGGCCGGTCGCCTGGTGCTCCTCGGTCGTGCCGAGATGGGCGGCGGAGGCGGTGGCGGCGATCGATCGAGCGCGCCGATGCCGGAGAGCGGCGGCGAAGAAGGCGCGCCGCCCGACGAGGACATCCCCTTCTGACGCCCGCGGGCGGGTGAACCGCCCCGGAAACACGCCTCACGAAATGCGAAGGGCCGGCGCGAGCCGGCCCTTCTTCTTTTAATTGATGCCCGATCGTCGAGGGTTACGTGCGGTTGGTCAGGTGGGTCTGGGCTTCGCCCGCGTACTCCGAATCAGGGTAGTCGCTGACCAGCCGCTGGTAGATTTTTCCCGCCTCGTCGGCATGCCCGAGCGCTTCCTGGCAGCGCGCCATCCCCAGGAGTCCTTCCTCCGGCGGCACCAGGCCGCCGTGCGCGTCGGCGATCGCCTGGTAGAGCGGCAGCGCGTCGGTCGGTTTTCCCTGCGCCTCGCGCAGCCCCGCGAGACGGAGTCGCGCCATCGCCCCGTACAGTCCGTTCGGATCGCGCCGGATCAGGTCGTCGAGCCCGCGCGCCGCATCGTCGGTCTGGCCGAGCCCCGCCTGGGCGATGGCGCGGTAGAGCGTCGCCGCTCCCCCGGCGCCCGCGGTGCCGGCCCGCTTCTCGAGGGCGTCGGCCAGCTCGATCACCTTGCGGTCGCGCTCCTCGGTCGAGGTGAAGGTCGGCTGGCCGCCGCGGTTCTGCGAGAGGTCCTCGAGGGTCGCGGTGACCGAGGCGTTCGCGGTCTCGATCAGGTTCCCGAGGAGGCGCGAGGTGGTCGCCTGGCGGCCGCGCCACCAGGTGGTGCCGGCGCCGACGAGCAACGCCACCGCCACGACCGCGGCGCCGGCGGCGAGCGCCAGCCGGTTGTGACCGCCGAGCCACTCGGCCGTGCCGTGCAGAAGCGTCGCGAGGTCGTCGCGCTTGATCTGGTGTCGTTCTTCCTTGTGCATCGTTCCCCCGCCCGGTACCGTCGCGGCGACTGGTGGGCCTGGGCAGACTTGAACTGCCGACCCACGGATTAGGAATCCGTTGCTCTATCCAGCTGAGCTACAGGCCCGACGAGGCGCCGATTCTATGCGGGGGAGCCGGCCAGGGTCAACGCCGGCCGGTGCGCTGGCGGCGCCGGCGGGCGCTGTGTCAGACTCCCCCGCCATGGCGACGCCGCCTCGTCCACGCCGGATCCTCCTCCTGCGGGCCGCCGTTCTCGTCGCCACGGTCGTCCCGGCGGTCGGCTGCGCGCCCCGCCTGGCCGGGGCACCTTTCGAGCAACCCACCGGATCGGCGCATGCCGCCGGCGGCGGCGCGATCGCCTCGGCCGAGCCGGCGGCGACCGAAGCCGGCCTCAGGATCCTGCGCGCGGGCGGGAACGCCGTCGATGCCGCCGTGGCGGTGGCGCTCGCCCTCGCGGTGGTGCAGCCGAACGCGGGGAATCTCGGCGGCGGCGGCTTCGCCGTCATCCGCCGGGGTGACCAGGTCACCAGCCTCGATTTCCGCGAGACCGCGCCGGCGGCGGCGCATGCGCGGATGTTTCTCGATCCGGACGACAGGCCGCGCGCCGAAGGATCGCTGGTCGGTCCCCTCGCCACGGCGGTCCCCGGGTCACCCGCGGGTCTGTACACGCTGCAGCGGAAGTCCGGCCGGCTCCCCTGGCGCGTCGTCGTCGCCCCGGCCGCGGCGCTGGCACGCGACGGCTTCGTCGTCACGCCGCGTCTGGAGCACGCCATCGGCGACGAGCGGACATCGCTGCAGCGTTTTGCCGGGAGCGCGCGCACCTGGCTCCCGGACGGAAATCCGCTCCGCGCCGGGACGCGCCTGCAGCTTCCGGCCCTGGCGGCGACCCTCGAGGCGTACGCGGCCCGGGGGCCGGCGGCGATCACCGCGGGACCGGTCGCGGCGGCGATCGAGACGGCCGCGCGGGCGGGTGGCGGCATCCTGACCGCCGCCGATCTGGCCGCCTACGAGCCGGTCTGGCGGGAGCCGCTCCGGTTCCGCGCCTTCGGATGGGAGATCGCCTCGATGCCGCTTCCCTCCTCGGGCGGGATCATCCTGGCGGAATCGCTCGGAATGCTGGAGCGGCGCGGCTATGCCGCGGCGGGCGATCCGGCGGCGCGCGCGCATCTCCTGCTCGAAGCGCTGAAGCGCGCCTTCGCCGATCGCTACCTCCTCGGTGACCCGTCGCAGACGCGCGCGAACCCCGCGGATCTCCTGGCGCCGGCGTGGCTCGACGCGCGCGCCGCGTCGATCGATCCGGAACGCGCCACGCCCTCGGACCGAATCCTGCCCTGGGCGCCGCCGTCGGCGCGGGTCGGACCCGGGAGCGGATCGCTCGCAGGCCTCGCGGCGGCGCGCGAGGCCGGCCGGGAGGGACGCGACGGGCAGACGACCCACCTGTCGGTCGCCGACGGGGAGGGTGGGTTCGTCGCCCTGACCACGACGCTCAACGGCTGGTTCGGCTGCGGGCTCTATGTCGAAAGCGCCGGGTTCTTCCTCAACAACGAGATGGACGACTTCACGACCGCGCGCGACCAGCCGAACCTCTTCGACCTGATCCAGGGGGAGGCGAACCAGGTCCGTCCCGGGGCGCGTCCCCTCTCGTCGATGGCGCCGACGATCGCCTGGCGCAACGACGAGACCCTGGTCCTCGGCTCGCCCAACGGATCGCGCATTCCGACGGCCGTCCTTCAGGTCTTCCTGACCCTGGGACTCGAGGGGGGATCGCTCGAGGCCGCTCTCGACCGCCCGCGCCTGCACCACCAGTGGAGGCCCGACGCGGTGCGCGTGGAGCCGGCGGTCGACGAGGCGCTGGTGCGGGCCCTTGCGGCGCGCGGGCACGTCGTCGAGACGGCGCCATGGCACATCGGCGAGGTGCAGGTGGTGCGACGGCGCGGCGGCGAGCTCGATGCCGCGGCGGATCGCCGCGGTCCGGGCGGCGCGGGAGTGCTCGACGGCAGGGCGCCGAACTAGACCAGACGGGCCTAGAAGGTGATCAGGCTCAGGACGTCGACGCCGAGCAGGCGCGCCCGTCCTTCGAGGAATGTCAGTTCGACCAGGAACGCCGCGGCGATGGTCTCACCGCCGAGCCGCTCCACGAGACGCCGGGTGGCGGCGGCGGTGCCGCCGGTGGCCAGGAGGTCGTCGACGATCAGCACCCGCTCGCCGCGGGCGATCGCGTCGAGATGGATCTCGAGCCGGTCCTTGCCGTATTCGAGGGCGTACTCCTCGGCCGCGGTCTTCCAGGGCAGCTTCCCGGGCTTGCGCACCGGCACGAAACCGGCCTGCAGATTGGCGGCGATCGCCGGCGCGAAGATGTAGCCGCGCGACTCGATACCGACCACCTTCGTGATCCCGCTCTTGCGGAACGGCGACGAGAGCCGCTCGATCACCTCGCGCAACGCCTCGCTGTCCTGCAGGAGCGGGGTGATGTCGCGGAACAGGATCCCCTGCTTGGGGAAATCGGGGACGTCGCGGATCAGGGTGCGAAGGTCGACGTGGCTCTTGCGGGGGCGCTCAGTGTCGGATTTCAAAGCGGCTCACCGTCTCCTCGATCGTCGTTGTGGAAACCTCGAGCCCCGCGACCCGCCCGGCTGCGGGGCCCTGCCGCAACTGCGTCACGAAGGCGTCGAGCGCCTCGTCCGACCCGGACGCCACCGCCTCCACGCGGCCGTCCGCGAGATTCCTCACGTAGCCGACGAGTCCGAGGTGGCGCGCCGCCCTCTCGGCGAAGTAGCGATATCCGACGCCCTGAACGAGGCCCCGGACCAGAACCCGGATCGCCTTCATGCGAGATCAGGTGGTCGGGGCGAGAGGATTTGAACCTCCGACCCCTTGGTCCCGAACCAAGTGCGCTACCAGGCTGCGCTACGCCCCGACCTGTCTGAAACGGAATCCGCCTTATAGCACGCCGTCGTCGGGAGCGTCAAACGCGGATTGTGGAGGAGTTCCGGTCGCCCGGGGCCGCGCGGCGGGTGCGCTGCCGCGTGCCATCGCCAGCGCCTGCCGCGCCGCCTCCCGGACCGCGGGATCGGCATCCGCGCGCGCGGCCCGGGCGGTTTCGATCACCGCGTCGTCGCCGCGCCGCGCGCCGACGAGCAGCGCGTTGCGCACGACGCCCGCGCGGCGCGCCCGCAGGAGCGCCGTGCCCGCGAAGCGCTCCTTGAACGCGGTCTCGTCCATCCGCGCCACCTCGCTCAGGGTCGTGCGACGCAGAGCGTCGCCCGCGGCGAAATCGGGATCGGCCGCCGGTGCCACGCGCTGGTTCCACGGGCAGACCTCCTGGCAGACGTCGCAGCCGAAGAGCCAATCGTCAAACGAGGCCGCCGCCTCCTCCGGCAGGGCGCCCCGGTGCTCGATGGTCAGGTACGAAAGACACCGGTTCGCGTCGACGACATACGGCTCGAGGATGGCACCGGTCGGGCACTCGTCGAGGCAGGCGGTGCAGGTGCCACAGTGATCGACGACCGGCGTGCCGGCCGGGAGCGCGACGCTCGTGAGGATTTCCCCGAGGACGACCCAGGAGTCGCCCCCTTCGAGGATCAGGTTCGTGCTCTTGCCGAACCAGCCGAGACCGGCGCGGGCCGCCAGCTCGCGCTCGAGGATGGCGCCGGTGTCGACGTAGACCCGGTGCGTCTGCCCGGGGCACTCGGCACTCAGGACCGCGGCGAGCGCTTCAAGGCGCGCTTCGAGGACCGCGTGATAGTCGCGCCCGGCGGCGTAGCGCGCGACGTGCGGCAGAATCCCCTCCTGCTCCGCGCGCGCTCCGTCGTAGGGAAGATAGGGTTGCGCGACCACGATTGCGCTTCGGAACCAGGGGAAGCGCCGACGCAGGTCGACCGAGTCGCGCGCGGTGCGCTCCATCCACCAGGTCATGCCGGCGGCGCGACCGCGGGCAAGCCACGAGCGCAGCGCGTCGGCGTGGTCCGAAGGGGCCGCGGCGGCGACCCCGATCCGGCCGAGCCCCAGCTCGGAGGCGGCGGCGCGCAGGCGATCGAGAAGCGCCGGTCCGTGCATCGCGCCGTTCAGGCCAGAAGACGCCCCGCGTCCGGGACCAGGATGTCGCGGCGCCAGCGCCGGAGTCCAGGGATCTCCCCCGGTTCGGCGAGCGCGGCGGCGCCCCGATCGGCGAGCGCGTCGAGCGTCGACTGCGGGAACAGGACGCCCGGGTCGAGCCCCAGGGCGGCGGCGCGCTCGCGCCGCCAGGCCCGCAGCTTCTCCACGCGGGTGCGGAAGGCGGCGGTGCGTCGTCGTCCCTGGGAGCGGGGCGGCTTGGGAAGGCGTTCCTCCGGGAGCGTGATCGCCCGTTCCACGGCCTCGAGCACGAGCGGACCGATGCGGCGGCGCACCAGCGGCGTGAACCCCTTGACCCCGTCGAGATCGGACGACTGCGCCGGCATCTTGCGCGCCAGGGTGCTCAACGTCTCGTCCGAGACGATCCGGAACGGCGGCACGTCGGCGGCGCGGGCGCGCCCGTCGCGCATGACATACAGCTCCCGGAGGGCCGCCGCGGCGCGCGGCTCGAGGTCGCGCGCTCCCTTGATTCCCCAGAACTCCTCCGGGTCGAAGTCCCGCACCGGCCAGGATCGCCGCGCGATGTGCTCGAATTCCTCGCGCGCCCATTCGAGCCGGCCGGCGTTGGTCAGGTCGGCCTCGAGCGCGTGCGCCAGCCGGATGAGATGGCGAACGTCCTCGGCCGCATACGCCATCTGGCGCGTGGTCAGGGGGCGCCGCGACCAGTCGTCGCGCTGGCAGCCCTTGTCGAGCGTGACCGCGAAGTATTCCTGCAGGAGGCCGGCGAGGCCGACGCTCTTCTTTCCGAGGAGCTGCGCCGCGATCATCGTGTCGAACAGCGGCCGGATCTCCACCCCGAAATCGCGCCGCAGGTACAGGACGTCCTGCTCGGCGGCATGCAGCACCTTGGTCACGGCCGGGTCGGCGAACAGCGCCCCCAACGCCTCGCGATCGGTCACCGCGATCGAGTCGACCAGGTAGACCTCGTGCCCGTCCGACACCTGCACCAGGCAGCACTTGTGGAAGTAGTGGTAGAACGAGTCGGCCTCGGTGTCGACCGCCAGGGCGCGCGCCCCCTGGAGGGAGCCGCGCGCCGCTTCGAGACCGCCGCGATCGGCAACCCAGATCGGATCGGCAGGCGCGCTCATTCGCTGAATCCTTCCGCGCCGATCAGGCGGACGAAACGGCAGGCGCCGTCCTCCTCGACCCGCGCCCCGTCGGCGGTGCGCACGAGGATCCGGACCGATTGCTCGAACGCCCCGCCGACCGGGATCGCCATCCGCCCGCCGGGCCCCAGCTGGTTCAGGAGGGTGGGGGGCACCGCCGGCGCGGCGGCGCTCACGAGGATGGCGTCGAAGGGTGCTTCGGCGGCCCACCCCTGGCTGCCGTCGCCGACCCGGAGGCGCACGTTGGTCAGGCCGATGGTCTCCCAGACCCTGCGCGCCCGCTCCGCGAGGGCCGGCACCCGTTCGACCGTCCAGGCGAACCCGGCGACCCGCGCCAGGATGGTCGCCTGGAAGCCCGAGCCGGTGCCGATCTCGAGCACCTTCATCCCCGGCCGGAGGTCGAGCCGCGCCACCATGCGCGCCGCGACGTAGGGCTGGGTCAGCGTCTGGCCGTGCCCGATCGGCAGCGCGTCGTCGCCATAGGAGCGCGCCGAGAGCGCCTCGTCGACGAACAGGTGCCGCGGCACGGTGGCGAAGGCGTCGAGGACCGCGGCCGACGCGATCCCCCGCCGCCGCAGGCTCTCGACCATCCGTGCGCGACGGCGCGCATAGTCGGCCGGCGCCGGTGCGGCGCCGGCGCTCCGCGGGTCCCGGCCGCCTACGGTTGGAGATTCCACGCCCGCACCTCGTCGAGAACGCGATGGTTGGTGAGATCGAGATGCAGCGGCGTGAGCGAGATCATCCCCTCGCTGAGCGCCGCGAAATCGCTCTCCGGATCGGGGGCCCACTCCGCCGGCGCCCCGCCGATCCAGTAATAGGTCCGCCCCTTCGGATCGGCGCGCTTGATCACCTCGCCCGGATAGAGGCGCTTCCCCTGGCGGGTCACCCGGAGCCCGCGCGGCGCGGCGCGCGGCACGTTGACGTTGAGCAGCGTGTCGCTCGGCAGTCCGCGGTCGAGGATCGTGGCCGCGAGATCGCGCGCGAAGCCGCCCGCGGCGGTGAAATCGGGCGGGCCCTCCTGCACCTGCTGCGACATCGCAAAGGCCGGCACGTTCATGAGGGTCGCTTCGAACGCCGCCGACACGGTGCCCGAGTAGGTGATGTCGTCGCCGAGGTTGGTGCCGCGATTGATGCCGCTGACCACCAGGCGCGGCCGGGTGGGGAGCACCTCGTTCACGCCGAGATAGATGCAGTCGGTGGGGGTTCCCTGCACCGCGAAGTGCCGCGGACCGCGACGCTCGATCCGGAGCGGGTGATTGAGGGTCAGGGCGTGTCCCTGGCCGCTCTGCTCCCGGTCGGGGGCCACCACCCAGACCTCGCCGAGCGGCGCGAGGCTGGTCTCGAGGAGCCGGAGCCCCTCGGCTCCGAACCCGTCGTCGTTGGTGATCAGGATGACCGTCGGGTCCATGTCCCCATCGTCGGGTCCGACGGTCGCGCGCCCGGGACGGGACCGCCCTTCCGGGCGGCCTCGTCGAGGCCGCCCGGAAGGTCTCCACCGCACGTGGAGGATATGGTCGGGGCGGCTGGATTTGAACCAGTGACCCCTTGCACCCCAAGCAAGTGCGCTACCAGGCTGCGCCACGCCCCGAAAGGTGGTCTCTTCTCTGCTTTTCGGCCAGGACCATCGTCCGCCGGGCCGCCGCGACCGGCGGGGGCGGTTCCCGAAAGCAGGCCCCTTGTAGCATTGCGACGCGAGGATCGTCAAGGATCGCGCCGCCGCCGGGTCGCGAGCCGCGTTCCGGCGGTGGCGCGGTTCGGCCTATAATCCGCCGCCCCGCGGGAGCCTGGGCCGACCCGGCCGCGCGGGCGAGGTGACGGCGATGAAGGCGGTTCGCAAGACGGCGCCCCGGGCGGGGGCCCTGGAGTGGGCCGAGGTGCCGGTCCCCGCCTGCGGCCCCGAGGATGTCCTGATCCGGGTGCGGGCCGCCTCCCTCTGCGGCACCGACGCGCACATCTACAACTGGGACCCGGGCATCGCCGCGAAGATCGCCGCCGCCACCGACAATCTCGCCCGCCCGCTGACCCTGGGGCACGAGTTCTGCGGCGAGGTGGTCGAGGTCGGCCGCGCCGTGCGGGGGGTCGGCGAGGGGGCGCGCGAGCCGATCGGGGCGGGCGCCTTCGTTTCGGCCGAGTCGCACATCGTCTGCGGCGAATGCACGCAGTGCCGGAACGGCCAGTTCCATGTCTGCGTGCGCGAGCGGATCATCGGCGTGCATCGCGACGGCGGCTTCGCGGAGTACATCGCCATCCCCGCGCGCTGCGCCTGGATCAACGATCCGGCCGTCGTCCCGGTCGAGGTGGCCTGCGTCGAGGAGCCGTTCGGCAACGCCGTGCACGCGGCGACCGAGTACGACCCGCGCGATCGCTGCGTCGTCATCTTCGGGGTCGGGCCGATCGGCCTGTTCTCGATCATCGTGGCGGCCGCCCAGGGGGCGGCGCGCATCCTCGCGGTCGACGCCTCGCCCTACCGACTCGACCTGGCGACCCGGGTCGGCGCGCACGCGGCGATCCGCACCGAGCCGGTTTCGTCCGGCGACGCCGCCGGCCAGGCGCGCGAGCGCGAGCGGCTCGTGGGGCTCCTGCGCGACGCCGCGGCGCCGCACGAGATCGACCAGGTGATGGAGATGAGCGGCCACCCCGACGCCCTGGACGCGGGGCTCGCGGCGGTGCGGCGCGGCGGCAAGGTGGTGCTGTTCGGCCTTCCGAAGGACCCGGCGATGACCATCCGGCGCTACTCCGAGGACGTCATCTTCGGCGGCGTGACCATGAAGGGAATCATCGGGCGCAAGCTGTACGACACCTGGACCCGCACCCGGGCGCTCACCGCGCGCGCCGACGTGCGCGACAAGATCCGCGCGATCATCACCCACACCCTGCCGCTCGAGCAGTACGAGGAGGCGTTCCGCAAGATGCTGGGGCGCGAGAGCGGCAAGGTGGTGATGCGCGTCGGGACGCCCTGACAGGAGGCGGCATGAACGGACGACTCAGGGAGTACCTCGACGCCGAGATCGCGTCGCTCAAGAGCCGGAATCTCTACCGCCTGCCGCGGGTCCTCGAGACCGCCGCCGGACCTCGAGTGAGGATGGACGGGCGCGACGTCATCCAGCTCTCGTCGAACAACTACCTGGGACTCACCACCCACCCGAAGGTCATCGAGGCGGCGCGCCGGGCGCTCGAGGAGTTCGGCGCCGGGCCCGGCGCGGTGCGCTCGATCGCCGGAACGATGACCCTGCACCGGCAGCTCGAGGGAGCGCTCGCCCGGTTCAAGGGGACGGAGGAGTCGCTCGTCTTCCAGTCCGGCTACACCGCCAACGTCGGCGTGGTGTCGACCCTGATGCAGGAGGGCGATCTCATCGTCTCGGACGAGCTCAACCACGCCAGCATCATCGACGGCTGCCGGCTGAGCAAGGCCGCGCGCGCGGTCTACCGGCACCTCGACTACGACCACCTGCGCTCCCTCCTGCGGGAGGCGCGCCAGGGGACGACGAAGAAGATCCTGGTGGTCGCCGACGGCGTCTTCTCGATGGACGGCGACATCTCCGATCTCAAGGCGATCGCCGGGCTGTGCGAGGAGTTCGACGCCATCCCGATGGTCGACGACGCGCACGGCACCGGCGTGATGGGGACCAGCGGCCGCGGCACCGTCGATCACTTCGGTCTCAAGGACCGTTGGGAGATCCAGATCGGGACGTTGTCGAAGGCGGTCGGCGTGATGGGCGGCTACGTCTGCGGC
>DATKFL010000189.1:0-5127 GCA_035511355.1 Dongiaceae bacterium | reverse complement strand
CATGCGCTGCATCGCGAGAACGGCGCCTTCCGGTTCGCGCCGGAGGAGCGTGACGACGCTCTCCTCTTCCAGCCGTACGCCGCGGTGCCGTCGATCGCGATGCGGGCGAGCGGGCCGTTCACGCCCGAGCCGCTCTGGTACCGGAACTTCCTCTACGCCGAGGAGCGGGCGCGCGGATTCGACGCGGTCGAGGACCTGGCGTCGCCGGGACGGTTCGACCTCGATCTCTCCTCGGGCGAGGCGGCGCTCCTGCTCACCGCACCTCCCGGCGGCGGGGCGGCGGCCTTCCCCGCGCGGGAGACGCCTTCCGGGCGCGAGGGGCTGCCGGCGCGCGATGCGCTGACGCTCCTCCGGGACTTCCGCGCCCGGGAGAAGTTCCGGCGCGACGGCTTCCGCAGCCGGCTGGAGCGGGCGGGCGAGTCGTACGTCGTCCGCCGCGGCGGCCGCGCGTCGATCATCGCGGGGTACCCCTGGTTCGCCGACTGGGGGCGCGACACCTTCATCGCGATGCGCGGGCTCTGCCTTGCGACCGGGCGGCTCGACGAGGCGCGCGAGATCCTGCTCGGCTGGGCGGCGCACCTTGCGGACGGGCTTCTCCCGAATCGTTTCCCGGACGGCGACGGCGCGCCGTACTACGACAGCGCCGACGCGGCGCTCTGGTACGTGGTGGTCACCGCGGAGTGGCGGCGCGCGATGGCGGCAGCCGGCCGGCAGGTGGTGCTCAGCGACGATGCCTACATGCGCGCCGCGGTCGACGCGATCCTGTCGGCGTACGCGCACGGCACGCGGCACGGCATCAGAATGGACGACGACGGGCTGGTGGCGGCCGGCGAGCCGGGCGACTCGGTGACCTGGATGGACGCGCGCGTCGGTGGGGCGGCTGTGACGCCGCGGGTCGGGAAACCGGTGGAGCTGCAGGCGCTCTGGATCAACGCGCTGGCCGCGGGCGAGGCGTTCGCGCCGCGCTGGGGCGAGGCACGCCGACGCGCCACCGCTTCGTTCGTGGCGCGTTTCTGGAACCCGGCGTCGGGCTGTCTCCACGACGTCGTCGACGTCGATCACCGGCGCGGGATGAACGACCCGGCGGTGCGACCGAACCAGATCTTCGCGGCGGGCGGCCTTCCGATTGCAGCGCTCGACGCGGCGCCGGCGCGCGCGGTGGTCGAGGTCGTCGAGCGGCGTCTTCTCACGCCGGTCGGCCTGCGCACGCTCGACCCGGCCGACCCGGGGTATCGCGGCCGCTACGAAGGGGGGCCGGCGGAGCGCGACGCGGCCTACCACCAGGGGACGGTCTGGCCGTGGCTCCTGGGCCCCTTCGTCGAGGCCTGGGTGCGGGGGCGCGGCGGCACGCCGGCGGCGAAGCGCGAGGCGCGGCGCCGGTTCCTCGAGCCGCTGGCGCCACATCTCGAGGCGGCAGGGCTCGACCACCTGCCCGAGATCGCCGACGGCGACCCGCCGCACGCGCCGCGCGGCGCGCCGTTCCAGGCCTGGTCGGTCGGCGAGGCGCTCCGGCTGTCGCTCGACATCCTCGCGACCGGGGCGGAGGCGCCGAAGCCGGCGCGCCTCCGGAGGCTGGTGAAGGCGGCGCGCGCGGTCGAATCGAAGAGCCGCCGCCGCGCCTCGAAGCGGTCGGGATAGAATGCAGTTCGTCCCCGGAGGGGTGCCATGAACCCGTTGCGATCCGTCTCCGACCTCGGCCAGTCGATCTGGCTCGATTACATCCGCCGCGGCCTGCTCCTCACCGGGGGGCTGCATCGCCTGGTCGCCGAAGACGGCCTGGGCGGGGTCACCTCGAACCCGGCCATCTTCGAGAAAGCGATCGCCGGGAGCCCGCTCTACGCCGACGCCGTCCGGGCGCTTCTCGATCAGGGCGACGCCGACGCGCTGGCGCTCTTCGACGCCATCGCGGTGCGCGACGTGCAGGACGCCTGCGACGTCCTGCGCCCGGTGTACGACAAGACCGAGGGGGCCGACGGCTTCGTCAGCATCGAGGTGTCGCCCTACCTCGCCCACGACGGCGAGGCGACCCTCGCGGAGGCGCGCCGCCTGAAGCGGCTGGTCGCCCGGCCGAACCTCCTGGTCAAGATCCCCGCGACCCCCGAAGGGATCCCGGCGATCCAGGCGGCGCTGTCGGAGGGGATCAGCATCAACATCACCCTCCTGTTCGCGCGCGACGCCTACGAAAAGGTGGCCCGCGCCTACATCGCCGGCCTCGAAGCGTTCGCCGCGAAGGGCGGCGACGTGTCGCGGGTCGCGAGCGTGGCGTCGTTCTTCATCAGCCGCATCGACACCCTGGCCGACGCGCTCATCCAGAAGAAGATCGCGGCGGGCGCCACCGGGACCGACCGGACGCGCCTCGAGGGGCTGCTCGGGAAGATCGCCATCGCCAACGGCCGGCTCACCTATCGTCTTTATAAGGAGATCTTCTCCGGCCCCCGCTGGGAGGCGCTCGCGAAGCGGGGGGCCCGGACCCAGAGGGTCCTCTGGGCCTCGACCAGCACCAAGAACCCGGCTTACCGCGACGTGGTCTACGTCGAGGAGTTGATCGGCAAGGACACCGTCAACACCCTGCCGCCGCAGACCCTCGACGCGATGCGCGACCATGGCAAGCCGCGCCTCTCGATCGAGGAAGACCTGAAGGGGGCCGAGGCCACACTGTCCGACCTCGAAGCGTCGGGGCTGTCGCTCGAGGCGATCACCGACCAGGTGCTGGTCGAGGGGGTGCGGCT
Organism: Dongiaceae bacterium; assembly: GCA_035511355.1. Classification (GTDB taxonomy): domain Bacteria; phylum Acidobacteriota; class Polarisedimenticolia; order Gp22-AA2; family Gp22-AA2; genus DATKFL01. The sequence continues at coordinate 2,398 of DATKFL010000189.1, read as the reverse complement.
GTTCGCCGACGCCTTCGACACGCTCCTCGGCGCGGTCGAGAAGAAGCGGCGCGAGATCCTGGCGGCACATCAGGCGGCACCGGCGGCGATGACCCTCCGGCTTCCCGCCGCGGCCGAGGCGGCGGTGAAGACGGCGCTCGACGAGGCGCGGAAGAGCGGTGCAATCCGCCGCCTCTGGACGGGCGACCCGACGCTCTGGACCGGCCGGGACGAGGCGCACTGGCTCGGCTGGCTCGGCATGCCCGAAGCGATCCGCCGCGACCTCTCGCGGCTCGACGACGTGGCGCGTCTCGCGAAGGCGGGCCGGTACACCCACTGTCTGCTGCTCGGGATGGGCGGGTCGAGCCTGGCGCCCGACGTTCTGGCGCGCACCTTCCCGGCGGTCGCCGGATACCCGGCGCTGGTCGTGCTCGACTCGACCGACCCGGCGCAGATCAAGGCGGCCTTCGCGCGCGTCACGCTCAAGAGCACCCTGGTCATCGTGGCGAGCAAGTCGGGGTCGACGCTCGAGCCGAACATCCTGCGCGACCTGGCCCTCGAACGGATGCGCGCGGCGGTCGGCGCCGCCGAGGCGCCGCGCCAGTTCATTGCCATCACCGACCCCGGCTCGTCGCTCGAGAAGGAGGCGGCCGCGGCCGGCTTCCTGCGCATCGTCCCGGGCGACCCGGCGATCGGCGGGCGGTACAGCGCCCTCTCCCCCTTCGGTCTCGTGCCGGCGGCGGCGATGGGGCTCGACACCCGCCGGCTCCTCGACCGCGCGCTCACGATGGCGCGCTCCTGCGCGGCGTCGGTGCCGCCGGCGGAGAACCCCGGGGTCATCCTCGGCGTCGTCCTCGGCACGCTCGCGAAGGCGGGGCGCGACAAGCTGACGCTGGTCGCCTCGCCCGGCATCGCCGCCATCGGCGCCTGGCTCGAGCAGTTGATCGCCGAGTCGACCGGCAAGAACGGCCGCGGGATCATCCCGCTCGACGGCGAGAGCCTCGGCGCCCCGGCGGAGTACGGCGACGACCGGCTGTTCGCCTATCTCCGGCTCGCGGGCGCTCCCGACCCGGCGCAGGACCGCGCGATCGAGGCGCTCGCCGCCGCCGGTCAGCCCGTGGTCCGCATCGATCTCGCGTCGCCCGAGGATCTCGCCGGCGAATTCTTCCGCTGGGAGATCGCGACGGCGATGGCCGGGGCGATCCTCGGCATCAACCCGTTCGATCAGCCCGACGTCGAAGCGAGCAAGATCGCGACCCGCGCCCTGACCGACGCCTTCGAGCGCGACGGCAGGCTCCCGGCGGAGGTCCCGTTCGCCGAAGCCGGCGGGATGAAGTTCTTCGCCGACGCGGCGAACGCGAAGGCGATCACGACCGCGGCCGGCGGCGGCAAGCCGGACGCCGCGGCGATCCTCGCGGCCCACTTCGGGCGTCTCGCGGCGGGCGATTACGCGGCGCTCCTCGCCTATCTCGAGATGAGCCCGCAGCACCTGGCGGCGCTCCAGTCGATCCGCCACCGGGTGCGCGCCGCCCGCCACGTCGCCACCTGCCTCGGGTTCGGCCCGCGCTTTCTGCACTCGACCGGGCAGGCCTACAAGGGCGGCCCCGCGAGCGGCGTCTTCCTGCAGGTCACCTGCGACGAGGCCGAAGACCTGCCGATCCCCGGTCGTAAGGCAACCTTCGGGATCGTGAAGGCGGCGCAGGCGCGCGGCGATTTCGAGGTGCTGTCCGAACGCGGCCGGCGGACGTTGCGGGTGCACCTCGGAGCCGACGTCGGCGCCGGTCTCGCGGCGCTCGGGCGCGCGGTCGAGGCGGCGCTCGCCCCGGGGGCCGAGGCCCCGACCCGGAGGCGCGCGTGATCCTCGGAATGGTGGGCCTCGGCCGGATGGGCGGCAACATGGCGCGCCGGCTGATCAAGGGCGGGCACCAGGTGGTCGGCTACGCCCGCACCCCCGACGCGGTCAAGGCTCTGGCCGCCGACGGCGGGAAGGGGGCCGCCAGCCTCGCCGATCTCGTGAAGTCGCTGGCGCCGCCGCGCACCGTCTGGGTGATGGTCCCCTCGGGCGAGCCGACCGAGTCGACGGTGCGCGAGCTGGGCGGGCTGCTCGCCGCGGGCGACACCGTCATCGACGGCGGCAATTCCAACTTCAAGGATGATGTGCGGCGCGCCGCCGCCCTGCGGGAGCGCGGCATCGTCTATCTCGACGTCGGCACGAGCGGCGGCGTCTGGGGAATCGAGCGCGGCTACTGCCTGATGATCGGCGGCGACCGCGCCACGGTCGAACGGCACGACCCGATCTTCAAGACGCTGGCGCCGGGTCGCGGCGAGGTCGCTCCGGTCGCGACCGGGCCGGCGGGCGCCGCCGCGCCGAAGAACGCCGCCGCCCGCACCGCCCCGGATGGTTACCTCCACTGCGGCC
>DATKFL010000188.1:0-8162 GCA_035511355.1 Dongiaceae bacterium | reverse complement strand
CGCTCGACCCCATCGACAGAAGTACGACCCCTGTTGCAGAATCACTCCATCGCGGTTGCGAGATGGGCCGCCGCTCGATCGCTTTCGTTTCAGAATCTGCAACAGCAAACTGAGGGGACCCGTGCCCCGACCCGGAAGGGGGAGCCGATGAGCCTGACATCGACCCGGACCGATCTGTCGACCCGCCGAGGACTGGGGCTCGCGCTCCTGCTGGCGGTCGCCCTCACCGGCTGCGCCGTGCAGCGCGCCGAGATGGCCAAGGCGCGCCACGAAGGGCCGGGGACCGATGAAGGGAAGAAGCCTTCGACCGGCCAGTCGTACATCGACCAGACGACGGTCGAGCTGGCGCCGGTTCCCGCCGCCGCGGCGGGGTGGGACATCGAGCGCGTGGCCAGCGGCCAGGACGACTGGGAGCCGGCGGTCGCCGCCGACCCGATGAACCCGAACTTCATCTATCAGTTGATCACGCGCTACACCGGCCCGAAGCCGTGCGGCACCTGCAAGCTGCCGGCGATCGTCCTGCGTCGCTCGACCGACGGCGGCGCCACCTGGCAGCCGGACCAGTTCCTCGCGCTGACCTCGAAGGGGCAGTACGACCCGCAGATCGAGGTCTCGAACAACGGCAACGTCTACGCGGTCTGGCTCGACGCCTTCACGCCCGGTTCGACCTTCACCAAGTCGACCAACCACGGGGTCACCTGGTCGACCGGCATCTCGTTCTCCGGAAAAGGAAAGAAACCGCAGTGGAACGACAAGCCGTGGCTGATCGTGTCGCGCGACGGCCTGCACGTCTATCTCGGGTTCAATTCGAGCGATTCGTACGTCGTGGCCTCGCACGACGGCGGCAACACCTGGGGGACGCCGGTGAAGACCAACAGCGACTCCCGCTACTGGTTCCACACCGGCGGCGGCGTGCACCCCACGAACTCGAACATCGCCTACTTCTCGTGCAGCAACTTCGCGAACGGCACCAACTACACCGGCGACGCCAACATCGCGGTGCTCAAGACCACCAACGGCGGGGTCTCCTGGACGACGACCACCGTCGACACCTCGCGCGAGGCGCCCCTCTGCCCCTGGTCGCCCGGTTGCGGCGCCGGCTACCTCGCCTCGAGCACCGCGATGGCGATCGACAGCGCCGGCAAGCTGATGATCGCGTATCCGGCCAACACCTCTCCAGGGGCGCCGGAGCAGATGTGGGTGCGGACCTCGACGGACGGCGTGGCGTGGAGCGCGCGGCAGCAGATCTCGGTCGCGTCGACCAGCGTCAACAACTCCTTCCCGGCGGTGGCGGCGCACCCGTCGGTGGCCAACGACTTCCGGGTCGCCTGGCAGGACGACCGCATCCTGAGTCAGAACGGCTGGAACACCTGGTACAAGCGGACCACCAACGGCGGCACCTCCTGGAGCGCCGACATCCGCCTGTCGGACCAGTCGACCGGCGCGCCGTACAAGAGCGCGAACGGCTACCTGCTGCCGTACGGCGACTACTTCGAGATGGCGGTCGACCAGAACGGCCTCAACCACCTCATCTGGGGCGAGGGAACGTCGTACTCCGGCCCCGGAGGGACCTGGTACACGCGCGGGCAGTAACGGCGCGGTGCCACACCGGCTGAGCGGCGGGGTCCTCGGCTAGACTCCGCCTTCATGCCGGGCAAATTCGCACGAACGGCCCTCGCGTTCGTCTGCGTCACCGCCGCGTGCGGCCGCGCGACCGCGGAGCCGGCCGGCGGGACGCCTGCGATGGCGCCGGAAAGCGCTGCCGCGCGCATCGCCCTCGGGCATGCTGCGGGTCTCTTGAGCATCGACGGCCGGCTGGACGAACCGGACTGGAGCGCCGCCGGCGTCATCGTCGACCTGACGCAGCAGTCGCCGGTGCCGGGCGGGCCGACGCCCTATCGCACGACCGTGAGGCTCCTGAGCGACGGGCGCACCCTCTACGTCGGCGTGCGGTGCGTCGACCCCGACGCCGCGAAGATCGCCCTGCACACGATGCAGCGCGACGCCGACCTCGAGAGCGACGACACCGTCACCCTGGTCTTCGACACCTTCGGCGACAACCGGACCGGCTACTACTTCCGGCTGAACGCCGCCGCAGCGCGCTACGACGGCCTCATCGTCGACCAGGAGACCGTCTCGCCCGACTGGGACGGCATCTGGGATGCCGCCGCGACCGTCGACGCGGAGGGCTGGACGCTCGAGGTGGCAATCCCGGCGCCGACCTTGCGCTACACGCCCGGGCTCGACGCCTGGGGATTCAACGTCGAGCGCTTCGTCGCGCGCGACCGGACGACGATGCGCTGGAACGGCGCGACCCTCGACGCGCGCATCGCCGACATGCGGCGTGCCGGCGCGCTCGAAGGGGCCGGCGCCCTCGACCACGGCGTCGGGTTGTCGGTCACCCCGTACAGCCTGGCGCGGTCCAGGACCGACTTCGTCGCGGACGACACCGACGTCACCGGCGATGCCGGCCTGGACGCCGCCTACGCGCTGACCGAGGGGCTGAGCGGCGTCCTCACGTTCAACACCGATTTCGCCGAGACCGAGGTCGACACCCGGCAGATCAACCTGACGCGGTTCCCGCTTCTCTACCCGGAGAAGCGCTACTTCTTCGTCGAAGGGGCGAACCAGTTCCAGTTCGGGACCGGCATCAGCAGCACCTTCATCCCGTTCTTCAGCCGCCGCATCGGCCTGCTCGACGGCGAGGTGGTGCCGATCGACGCCGGCGTCAAATTGATCGGCCGGCAGGGCAGGTTCGGGGTCGGGGTGCTCGACGTCAAGACCGGCGACACTCCCGACGTGCCGTCGACCAACTTGTTCGCCGGGCGGCTGACCTACGACGTCGACGAACACCTGCGCCTGGGCGGTATCGCGACCCGGGGCCGTCCCGACGGGAACGGCGAGAACCACCTCGGCGGGGTCGACGCCCTCTGGCAGACGAGCACCCTGTTCGACGACAAGAACTTCTCGGTCGGCGGGTGGTGGTCGCGCAGCGGCGGCGACGCGCCGGTCGACGACCCGGGCGGGCGGTCCGACGGCTGGGGGTTCAAGGTCGACTACCCGAACGACCTGTGGGACAACACGTTCATCGTTCGATCGTTCGGAGAATCGCTCGACCCGGCCCTCGGGTTCCTGCCGCGGCCCGGCGTGCGGATGTACCAGGGCGGGTTGTCGTACAAGCCGCGACCGCGATCAGGCTTCTGGGAGGGGAAGGTGCGGCAGTTCATCTACGAGCTCTTTCCGGCCTATGTCACCGATCACTCGGGCGAGGCCCAGTCGTGGGAGGTCTTCATGGCCCCCTTCATCGCCGAGGGCCCGGCCGGCGGGCTCCTCGAGGTCGATGTCGTCCCGACCTTCGAGCGGCTCGACGCGCCGTTCGAGATTGTGCCGGGCGTGTCGATCGACGCCGGGAGCTATCACTTCACGCGCTCCAGTCTGGTCGCGTCGTCACGCCCCGATCGACCGGTGGCGGTCGGCGGCTCGGTGACATTCGGGGATTTCTACGACGGCCGGCTGACCCAGACCGAAGGGTACCTGCGCACGGCCACGCCGTCGGGCGCGCTGCAAGTCGAAATCGACGGCCTGTACATCGAGGGGGCGCTGCCGGCGGGCGACTTCATCACCAGCCTGTGGCAGCTGAAGACGGCCTACGCGTTCTCGCCCGACCTCGTGCTGTCGCTCTATGGGCAGTACGACAGCGAGTCGCGCAACATCGGCATGAACACGCGCCTGCGCTGGACCATCAAGCCGGGCGTCGATCTCTACGCCGTCTGGACGCGCGGCTGGCTGCACCCGTCCGGCGCGGAGCGCCCGCTCGAGGCGGAGCCGATCGACGCGGAGGCGGTCGTGAAGCTGCGCTGGACCTTCAGGATGTAGGGCTGCGAGGACGCGACGGCTCAGTGGATGCCGCTCACCATGACGACGTCGCGGTTCGCGGTGCCACAGGTGAAGTAGAGGACCGGGGCGTCGGGCGCGAAGGAGAGTGCCTGGATGCGCCCCGTCTTGAGCTCGGTCACGAGCGTCGGCTTCGTTTCCCCCGGCTTCATGACGAACAGGCGCTCCGCGTTTCCGACCGCCTGCCCGTAGGCGAGCAGTTGCGTGGCGCCGCTCCAGCGGTAGTTGGTCAGGACCCCCTCCGTGATCCGGGTGATCGGCTCCGGTCGACCGTCGGGGATCTTCATGCGCATCAGGTTGTAATGGTTGCTCGTCTCGATGTAGACCACCTCGTCGTCGCGGTCGCGCGCCCAGGTCGGGCCGAGGCTGCCGGGCGTGAGGGAGAAGGAGGTCAGGTCATCACCTCCGCCGATCGGCGCCACGTGCACGCGCTGCGCGAACCGGTCGCCGACCGGCTCGATGGTGGAGAACATGACCCGGGTGCCGTCGTTCGAGATGCTCGGCGATCCCCCGACGTTGCGCTCGGAGATCAGACGCGGGGTCTCCTCGCCGGCCTTCAGGCTGAGGAGCGACTGCCGTTTGTCCCACCTGGAGAAGAGCAGCGCGTCACCGGTCGGGGCCGTGGTGGTCAACTCCTCGCCGGCGCCGTCGGTCAGCTGCTTCAGGCCGCCCCCGTCGGGGTCGACGCGCCAGAGATGCCCCGCGATCCTGCCGACCGCGTCGATCTGATTGAAGACCACGCCGAAGTGCTCGGCCCAGGCGACGCCCAGGATGAAGACCCCATCTGCGTTGAGCGGGCGCCGATCGGAGCCGTCGGCCCGCATGCGGAAGAGGCGCACCACGTTGCCGGTCGGGGCGGAGAAGGCGACCGCGTCCCCGGGGAGCGCCGCCATCTGCTGTACGGAAGCCGACGAGCTGGCGGCGAAGGTGATCGGCTGCGCCTCCCACTTCTTCCGCCCGTCCGCCACCCACAGGTTGGCGATGTCGATGTTGCGCACCGCCGCGACCGACACGCCGTCGGCCGCGACCGACAGGTCGCCGTAGCCGTCGAAGTCGTTGGTCAGCCGCAGCGCGGCGCCGTCGGGATAGCCGATGCGGAAGATCTGGTAGGAGCCGCTCGCCACGTCGAGCGCGGTCGCCAGGATCGCCCTGCCGTCGGGCATGAAGCGGGCGCTCGACACCTTGACCCAGTCGCGGCCGGGGAGAGGCGCGCCGGTTCCCTTCGCGACGTCGATGGCCAGGAGGCGGGTCTTGAAGCCGCCGACGGAGGACTCCATCGCGATGACGACGGTCGAGCCGTCGGGCGACCAGTCGGGGGCGGTGTTGAAGCGCTCCGGGTTCTTGATGCGCAGAAGCTCGCGGGTCGTCCCGGTGGCGAGGTCGGCGATCTGCAGCGAATCGCCGGCGATGTCGAGGAGCCCGCGCTGGAAAGCGACCTGCTTCCCGTCGGGAGAGAAGCTCGGAGCCGAGTCGACGTCGAACAGCACCTTGCGCGGCGTCCCGCCGAGGGACGGCACCTGGAAGAGGGCGCTGTAGTTCGGGGTGATCGGATCGTTGTTGGTGAAGTAGAGGAAATCGCCGTCGCGCGAGAAGGCGATGTTGCGGACCTGCGTGGCGCTGTCCGCCACGACCACGACCTCGCTCCCGGTCCGCACCTGCCGCACCTGGAGGGTCGTCCTGCCGTCCCGACCGGTGACATAGGCGAGGTAACGGCCGTCCGCCGACAGCGCCATCGTGCCGGTGTCGTCGCGCGAGAGATCGGACCGGCTCATCAGGATCGTGAGGCCCAGGTCCTGCAGGCTCGGGGCCGCCGCGCCGCCGGCCGACGCACCGCGGTGCAGGAGCGCCCAGACGCCGAACCCGAGCCCGCCGACGCCGATCAGGATCGCCGCCGCCATCGCGAGCGTGCGCCTGCGTCCCACCCCACCGGCCGCGATCGCCGCCTGCGCGCCCGAACCGCTGGTGCTGGCCACCGAGGGGCCCGAAGGGGAGAGCGACTCCCACGACTCGACCATCTCGCGCAGGTCGATGGCGAGGTCCTTCATCGACTGGAACCGCTGGTCGGGCGTCTTCGCGAGACAGCGCCGGATGACGCGGCGCACCTCGCCCGGCGCCTCGGGGTTGATCTCCTCCACCGGCATCGGCTTGTCCTTGAGGATGCGGTGCATCGTCTCGATCTCGGAGTCGGCCGCGAACGGCCGCCGGCGCGTGGCGGCTTCGTAGAGGATGCAGCCGAGCGAGAAGATGTCGGAGCGGTGGTCGACCGCCCGGGCCTGCACCTGCTCGGGCGACATGTAGCCGACCGTCCCCATCACGGTGCCGGCGCCGGTCGCCGCCGCCTCGGTCGGGGCGCTGGTGCGATCGGCCTCGGAGACCTCGGTCCGCTCGGTCAGCTTCGCCAGGCCGAAGTCGAGCACCTTCGCGAAGCCGTCCTTCGACACCATGATGTTCCCGGGCTTGAGATCGCGGTGCACGATGCCGGACGCGTGCGCCTTCGCCACCCCCTCGGCCGCCTGCGCCAGCCAGCCGATGAGGGTGCGCAGATCGGCGCGCTCGTGGTGGATCTTGGTGTCGAGGGTGTCGCCCGCCACCAGCTCCATCGAGATGTAGTGGATCGGATCGGACGCCGGGTCGACGGTTCCGCCGGTCTTCGCGGCGGCGACCCGCTCCTGCCCGATCTCGTAGATGGTGACGATGTTGGGGTGGTTCAGGGACGACGCCGACTTCGCCTCGGTGACGAATCGTCGCAGCCGCTCGTCGCTGCGCACCAGCCCGGGGGGGAGGATCTTGAGCGCGACGCTGCGCTCGAGGGTCTCGTCGCGCGCGATGTAGACCTCGCCCATCCCGCCGGCGCCGAGCGGGCCGACGATGCGGTAGTGGGCGATCCGGTCCTCGGGCTCGAGCGTGCGTGCCACGGCGACTCCGCGTGAAAAACGGGCGCGCGGATTCTATCCGGGGGGGCGGGAACGGCGCAAAGCGTCAGTCGGTCCGCTCGCTCGGGATGACCTGGCCGTCGACGGTGATCTGATCGAACCCGACCACCTTGCCGCCGTGGCGGCGGAAGCGCACCCGGACGTCGCCGGTGTCCGGGAAGGCGAAGAGATCGGGGGCCATCGGGATGAGGGTGGTCGCGGGGCGCCCCTCGCGCTGGTAGGCGAGCGTCTCCTTGTCGAGCCAGACGGTCCTGACGCCGTAGTGGCCGGCGTACGCCTTGAGATCGCGCGCGGCGACGGTCGGCGGGTGCAGCCGCGCCTCGAGCCCGGTCATCGTCCATTCGATCCCGACGCGATCGTCGTCGGCGGCGTTCTTCGCCAGCCCGCGCAGGGCGAGCAGGTGCGCCTCGTCGAGGGCGGTCTCGGGCGGCACCGCGACATCGGGGGCGATGCCGGTCCCTTCCCAGTTCGACTTGCTGACCGGGTGCTCCGGGCGGCCGACCGAGACGCTGGCGACGAATCCCGCGGCGGCGGGGAACAGCTCGTTGTTGTTCCCCGCGCCCGCCGTGTTGGCGCCGACGAGTTGACCCAGCTTGAACTGCTGCACGTGGTAGGCGAACTCCTCCGCGGCGGAGGCGGTGCCCTGGTCGATGAGCACGTAGAGCGGCCGCCCCACCATGCGCGACCCGGAGAGATCGTTGGCCACCCGGTTGATCGAGGTCTCGCCGGTCAGCCCGTCGTGGAAGGTCATCAGCACCCGCCCGTCGGGGGCCATGAAGTAGGAGATCAGCCGCTCGACCGGGCTGGCATCGCCGCCGCCGTTGTGGCGCAGGTCGATGACCACCGCGTCCCCTTCATCGAGGAAGCGCGCCACTTCGTCGACGATGCGCCCCGTCGTGTCGTCCGACCAGAGAAAGCCCGAGATCCGGGCGTACCGGACGTTGCCGTCGAGGATGCGCATCTCCTCGAATCCCTGGTGCCGCCGGCGACCCATCGCCTGCCGGCGGGGTGACGGGCCGCTTGCGACTCCTTCGCCGCCGGCACGCCGGAGGTCCTCGAACCCGGCGGGGTCGTCCGCCACGTAGAGATGTCGATCCTGTCCGGCCGCGCGCAGATCCTCGGTGATGCGCGCGGCGAACTCGTCGCGTTCGGCGACGTCGTAGCGCCCGGCCGCGAGGGAGGAATTCACCGCGGCGACGATCGCCGCCCGCCGTTCCGGAATGACGTAGTGGGCCTGCACCAGCCGGACCACCTCCGCCGCCACCGCGCGCGCCTCGCCGGCGCCCAGGGGGGCCGCCACGGCGGGAACAGCGCCGACCAGGAACGCACAGAAGA
>DATKFL010000187.1:0-5546 GCA_035511355.1 Dongiaceae bacterium | reverse complement strand
GCATCGGCAACTACAACGCCGCCTCGTACCACGGGCTCGAACTCGAGCTCCGGAAGCGCCTGTCGCGCCGCTGGGAGCTGATCGGGTCGTACACCTATTCGCGGGCGCAGGGTGACGCCGAGGACTTCCAGTCGCGACTCGGGAACGACCCGTCGACCGTGGCGGTCGAGTCGGGATACCTCGACTTCGACCAGCGGCACGTGGTCAAGCTGAACGGGCTGACCTTTCTTCCCGGTGACTGGCAACTCGGCTTCGCGACCACCTGGTCGAGCGGGCTGCCGTACTCGGCGGTGTCGCGCTTCTTCGCCATGGACAACGTCCAGTACCAGCAGTACCGGACGCTGTTCGGCACCACCCAGGTCCAGGGGGACCAGGTCGTGTTCCAGGACGAGCAGCGCAATAGCCGCCGGAACAACGCCGTCCTCGATCTCAATCTTCGGGCCAGCAAGAACTTCGTGATCGGCCGGTCGGCCGCCGGGCTGTTCATGGAGGTCTTCAACCTGCTGAACAGTGACGACCTCCGCATCCATTCCATCGACCCGAACCGCTCCACCGGCTTCGAGCCGGGTGGCTCGGCCAGCATCGCCGGCCCGCTCCAGCTCGACGCCGAACGCCGGTTCGGCCGCCGCTGGCAGGTAGGGTTCCAGATCGCCTTCTGAGCGGCGCGCTCCGCGCCGGGGTCAGGAACCGTTTCCCCCTCGGGTGCGTTACGAAGCCCTATGCTGTGCCGACATCGATTGCCGTCGGCCGCCGGAACTCGCATGGTGCAACAGCGAAAATCGGGACGTGGGCGGACCCTCGTCTTCGCCGCCGCGATGGCATACGGGTCGGCGGCGCATGCCCAGACGACCGGCGAGATCCGCGGCGCGGTCGTCGATCCGGGCGGCATCGCGCTTCCGGGTGCGACCGTGACGGTGACCAGCGCCGCCGCCGGGGTCAGCGGCCGGGGCGGCGTCAGCGATCCCACCGGTCGGTTCCGGATCACGGCGCTGCCGCCGGCCAAGGACTACCTGCTCGAGGCGGCGATGCCCGGCCGCGCGGCGTTGCGACTGTCGGACATCGAAGTGGAAGTCGGCCGGATCACCAACCTCAGCGTCGTCCTGGTGCAGGCGAGCGACGTGCGCGAGCGGGTCGAGGTGCGCGCCAGCCCCTCGGTCGTGGACGTCGCCGAGACCTCGACCACGACCCGCTTCTCCGCGGAGTTCCTCGAGGCCCTCCCGATCCTCGGGCGCGAGTACCAGGACACCCTGGCTCTCGCCCCCAGGGTGTCCGACGTCGACGGCGACGGCAATCCGAACATCCACGGCGCGCGCGACACCGACGTGCTGACCCAGGTCGACGGCGTCACCACCACCGACCCGCTGACCGGGAAGATCGGCGCGCGTCTCAACATCGAGTCGATCGAGGCGATCGAGGTAAAAACTGCCGGTTCCACGGCCGAGTTCGGTCGGGCGCAGGGAGGCACGGTCAACATCCTCACCAAGTCGGGCGGCAACGACTTCGAGGGGACCTTCAAGTTCTTCTGGCGCGGCTCGACGCTGGACGGCGACGGCGCGGGCCAGGACAGTCCTCTCCTGCACGCCGGGTTGGGGGAGCACGGTCTCTCCGACCTGACCTTCAACGACTACCTGCCGTTCCTGTCGTTGAGCGGGCCGATCGTGCGCGACCGGGCCTGGTACTTCGCGGCGCTCGAGTACATCCATCGCGAGGACCCGGTGAACGCGCTGTCGACGGCCTTCGTGACCGGAGTGCGCGAGTGGCGCCAGTTCGGGAAGATCACGGCGCAGGTCACGCCGTCGCAGCGTCTGGCCTTCAGCGTCAACCATGATCCCCAGGAGTACTTGAACCAGGGGCTGAACAGCCTGACGAACCTCGAGACCGGGTTCACGAACCGGGCGGGCGGGCTGCTCCTGGCGCTGCGCGACACCGCGGTGCTGAGCCCGAACGTGGCGCTCGACTCGACGGTGGCCTGGTTCGACGGGACCCCGGGGCTGGTCACGAACCTGAACCCCGACGGCAACCGGAACGGCGCGCTGTTCGTCGACCGGGACGGGGATCAGTTCAACGACGCCATCGAGCGCGACCCCGGCGAGGACTTCGACGGCGACGGCAAGTTCGACGTCTTCGAGGACTACTACGTCCAGAACAACAGGCTGGATTACAAGGAGGGCATCAAGTGCGTCCCGGTCCGGGGCACGCACCAAACGATCTGCTTCGATCTGCCGGGCATCCTCGACGAGGACGTGGACGGCGACCACAAGATGACGCCCTACTGGGGCTGCGAGGGGGTGAACCGCGAAGATCAGAATTGCAACGGCAATCTCGATCTCCCGGACGAAGATCGCAACCACAACGGCCAGTTGGACGACTTCCCGAGCCCCCGATCGACCTACCCATTCGGCTGGACCGCTCCGATTCCCGCCGATCGCGACTACACCATCGATCTGCTCAGCGGCTACGTGAGCGGCCCCTACTACGAGACCCACGACGACGACCGGGCGCGCGGCAGCCTGCGCCAGGACCTGTCGATCTTCGCCATGGGCGCCGGCACCCACGACGTGAAGACCGGCTACCTCGCGGAGCGCGAGACCTTCACCCGCGGCACGGCCGCGACCCCGATCGCCGGCTTGAAGGATCACGGCTGGGGGATCGGCCGTTTCATCGACAAGCTCCAGCACCCGGAATGGAACATCCAGTGCAACAACTACGACACGACCTGCACGGACCCCAGGGAAGGCCGGATCACCGTGTCCCTCCCGGTCAACGGCGTGACCCTGCAGGACTCGAGCAGCTGGTCGACCGGGCTCTACGTCCAGGACGCCTATCATCCGGCGTCGAACCTGACGCTGAGCCTGGGGCTCCGCTTCGACCGGGAGGTGGCGGACGCCAACGGATACACGCCGTTCGACCCGGCGACGGAGCGCGCCGCCTACGATCGCCTGACTCAACTCATCGGCAACGAGCGCTTCCTCAACGACTTCCTGGAGGGGAACGCCGACGGCATCCGCAGCCTGGGGCTATCCGACGACCCGCTCCTCGTCGGCCTGCCCACCTCGTCGCCGGTCGTGCAGCAGATCCTCGACCCGCTGAAATACCTGCCGCTCCAGCAGTTCACCATGCACCGCTCGAGCCTCGAGTTCACCTCGGCGCAGCTCGAACAGCAGTACCCGGGTCTGTTCGCCTCCGGCGACGCCGACCCCGCCGCGCTCGCGGCCGTCGGCGTGCGGATCGCCGCGCCGGACCAGTTCGCGATCACCAACAACAACCTGGCGCCGCGCCTGGCGCTGTCGTGGGATCCCTGGAGCGACGGGCGGACGAAGGCCTTCGCCACCTGGGGGCGCTACTACGACAAGCTCTTCCTGAACACGGTGAGCGGCGAGCAGGGGATCGAGCGGGTCCTGCGCTACTACGTCTACGATCGGGACGGCTTCGATGCATTCCCCTTTTCCGAAGTCGTCAATCGAGGCAACCACCACATCGGCGAAATGATCACCAAGTCGCCGCCGTCGATCACCCAGGTGGACCGGTCGCTGGCGACTCCGTACTCCGACGAATGGACCGTCGGGCTCGAGCGCGAAATCGCCCCGGAGATGACGCTGGCGGTGCGCTACATCAACCGCCATTTTCGCGATCAGCTGCAGGACGTCGACGTCAACCACGTCCCGCGCTTCAACTCGCAGACCGGCAGGGCGTTCGACGACTTCGGCGCGATCGAGAATCAGACCAATCCCATCCGCGGCCAGCCGCCGATCCGGGTGAGCATCCGGGACGGGCGCCCGGATCTGTTCGTGCGCAACCTGTTCATGAACGAGGTCCTGCGCATCGGCAACTACAACGAGTCGAGCTACCACGGCGTCGAACTCGAGATCCGCAAGCGCCTGTCGCGCCGGTGGGAGATGCAGGCTTCATACACCTGCTCGCGCGCGCAGGGAGATGCCGAAGACTTCCAGTCGCGCCTCGGGAACGATCCGTCGACGGTGGCGATGGAGTCGGGCTATCTCGACTTCGACCAGCGGCACGTGGTCAAGCTGAACGGGCTGACCTTTCTTCCCCGCGACTGGCAACTCGGCTTCGCGACCACCTGGTCGAGCGGGCTGCCGTACTCGGCGCTGTCGCGCTTCTTCGCCTTCGACAACGCGGGATACCAGCAGTTCCGCACCCAGTTCGGAACGACGGGCCTGGAGAACGGGCAACTGGTCTTCAACGAAGAGCAGCGCAACAGCCGCCGCAACGGGTCGGTCCTCGACCTGAACGTGCGCGCCAGCAAGAACTTCGTCATCGGGAAGTCGGCGGCGGGTCTGTTTGTCGAGGCGTACAACCTGCTCAACAGCGACGACCTGCGCATCTACTCGGTCGATCCGAACCGCGCGGCCGGGTTCGAAGCGGGCGGCTCGGCCAGCGTCCCCGGGCCGCTCCAGCTCGACGCCGAGCGCCGCTTCGGCCGCCGCTGGCAGCTGGGGTTCCAGGTCGCGTTCTGATCGCGGCATCCAGCCTCGGGAGGAGACTGCGCGACCGTATGCTGATCCAGCATATAATTCCGTCACTCGCTCCTGGGGCACATGGTGCAACGCTTGAAAACGACAGGCTGGCGCCAGTTCTTCTTCGTCGCCGCGATGGCGTGCGGGGCCTCGGCATGGGCCCAGACGACGGGGGAGATCCGGGGTCGCGTGACCGATCCGTCGGGCGCGCCCCTTCCGGGGGCGACCGTGCTCGCGAGCGGCGCCGGCGGGCTCGTCGCGCAGCGCGGCGCCGTGACCGACACGGGGGGGCGCTTCCGGATCGGCGCCCTGCCGGCGGCCGCCGACTACGAGTTGCGCGCGTCGCTCGCCGGCCAGACGACGATCCGGGTCACCGGCGTCGAGGTGTCGGCGGGTCAGGTCACCGAGGTCAACCTTGCCCTGAGCCCGGCGGCGGATCTGCGCGAGCAGATCGAGGTGCGGGCCATGGCACCGGTGGTCGACGTCGCGGAGACCACCGTCTCGACCCGCCTCAGCAGCGAGTTCATCGAGTCGCTGCCGATCCTCGGGCGTGACTACCAGGACGCGCTGGTCCTCGCGCCCGGCGTCACGGACGTCGACGGGGACGGCAATCCCAACATCCACGGCGCCCGCGAGACCGACGTCGGCACGCTCGTCGACGGCGTCTCCACCACCGATCCCCTGACCGGCAAGGTCGGCGCCCAGCTGAACCTCGAGAGCATCCAGGAGATCGAGATCAAGACCTCGGGCGCGACCGCCGAGTTCGGCCGGGCCCAGGGCGGCACGGTGAACATCCTGACCAAGTCGGGCGGCAACGATTTCGAGGGGGTGTTCAAGTTCTTCTGGCGCGGCTCCCGCCTCGACGGCGACGGCGCCGGCTTCGACGACCCGCGCCTGCACGCCGGGCTCGGCGAGATCGGCCTCCGCGATCTCACCTTCAACGACTACCTGCCCTTCCTGTCGCTCTCCGGCCCGATCGCGAAGGACCGCGCCTGGTACTTCGTGGCGCTCGAGTACATCTCGAAGGAGACCCCGGTGAACGCGCTGTCGACCGCGTTCGTGACCGGC
>DATKFL010000186.1:0-5703 GCA_035511355.1 Dongiaceae bacterium | reverse complement strand
GAGGAGACCATCTCCTGGATGCGTGTCGCGCGCACCTTGACGATGGCGAACTCCGCGGCCACGAAAAAGGCGTTCCCCAGGACCAGCAGGAACGCCACGAAGAGATAGAGAGGTATGTGCGGCTCGACCATCGGCCCTCCTCGGGACCCTCCCTCCTACAGCTTCACGTACTCCGGACCACCGCCCCCCTCGGGAGGGACCCAGGTGATGATCTGGTAGGGATCCATGATGTCGCAGGTCTTGCAGTGCACGCAGTTGCTGGCGTTGATCCGGAGCGCCTTGCCGCCCCCCTCCCGGGGCACCATCTCGTAGACCGCCGCCGGGCAGAAGCGCTCGCACGGGTTGCCGAACTCCTCGACGCAACGGGTCGCGCAGATCGAGGTGTCGGCGACCTTGAGGTGCGCGGGCTGGTCTTCGTCGTGCTTGGTGCCGGAGTGGAAGACGTCGGTCAGCCGATCGAAGGTCAGCCTGCCGTCGGGACGGAAGCCGTCGCCGCCCGCGGCGGCGGCCGCCGCGGCGGCGCCGCCCCAGTCGCGGAGCTTCCGCATCCGCGTGTGCCCCGCGACCGAGCGCATCGGGTCGACCAGACCGCGCCCGCCGGTCGCCATCTGCAGCGCCGAGTTGACCAGGCCGGGAATCAGTCCGTGATCGAACCCGGCGTGGAAGTTGCGCACCCGCCGCAGCTCCTCCCCGGCCCACGAGGCGCGGAAGCGCTCCTCGTAGCGCGACAGGAACGCAGCCGTGGTGTCGCCGGCGACCAGCGCCTCGAAGGTCGTCTCGGCGGCCAGCATCCCCGACTTGATCGCGGTGTGAATCCCCTTGAGGCGCATCGGGTTGAGCATCGACGCCGCATCCCCCGCGATGAGACCGCCGGAGACGTAGGGGCGCGGCATCGCGTACCAGCCGCCCTCGGGAATCGCCTTGGCGCCGTACGCCACCAGGCGCGCCCCGTCGAGCAGTGCGGCGATCCGCGGATGCGTCTTGAAGGTCTGGAAGGCGCGGAAGGGATCGATCTCCGGGTTCCGGTAGTCGAGCCCGACGCACAGGCCGATGTCGAGCAGGTCGCCGGCCATGTGATAGATGAAGCCGCCGCCGAAGGTCGCCTGATCGAGCGGCCAGCCCAGCGTGTGGATGACCCGACCCGGGCTGATCCGCCCCTTCGGGCACTCCCAGATCTCCTTGATGCCGATGGCGTACACCTGGGGCTGCCGGTCGCGATCGAGTCCGAGCCGGCTCACCAGCACCTTGGTGAGCGTGCCGCGCGGCCCCTCGCACAGCACCGTCACCTTCGCCTTGATGTCGATCCCCGGCTCGTAGTTCGCCTTGTGCTGGCCGCTCTTCGCGATGCCGCGGTCGCCGGTGCGCACGCCGAGGAGACGCTCGCCGTCGAGCAGCGGCTCGGCGGCGGCGAATCCGGGGAAGAGATCGACGCCCGCCGCCTCGGCGCGGGTCGCCAGCCAGCGCACCACCTTGCCGAGCGAGGCGACGTAGTTGCCGTGGTTCCGGAGCGGCGGCGGGACGATCGGCAGCGCGAAGCGGTGCTTCTTCGTGAGGAACCAGACCGCGTCGTCGGCCACCGGCGCTTCGAGCGGACAGCCGGCCGCGAGGAAGTCGGGGATCAGCTCGGCCAGTCCGCGCGGATCGATGACCGCCCCGGAGAGGGCGTGCGAGCCGATCTCGCGTCCCTTGTCGATGAGGGCGATCGAGAGCTCGAGCGGCGGCTTCCCGGCCGCCTTCGCCGTCTCGTTGTGCGCCGCGAGCAACTGCCGCAGCCGAATCGCCCCGGCCAGACCGGCCGGACCGCCGCCCACGAACAGCACGTCGACTTCGAGTTCCTCGCGTTGCGCCTCGGCCATCCCTCGCTCCGGGCGGCATTATACGAGAGGCGTGGACAGCCCGCAGGCGATCCCCTAAACTCCCCCGCCGTGGAAGCGCATCGGGGCTGGTGTCCTGCGCGGACTTCAAATCCGACGGGAGCCGGGGGAACCCGGCTCTGGTGGGTTCGATTCCCACACGCTTCCGCCAAACCGGTTCGTCCCGCCACCTTCCACCCCCATTCGAGGAGGCCGCGATGAAGAAGATCCTGGTCCTGGTGATCGTGCTGGTCGTCGCCTGGGTCGGCTACAACTTCATGAACACCGGCAAGCTCACGCTCCTCCCCGGCGGCGGTGGCTCGCCTGAAGAGGCGCAGATCCGGGCGCTCGAGAGCGAGCTGCACTCCGTCGAGTCGCAGATCGAGTCGGCCGGCCGCGCCGCCGGCATGACCGGGATGGACACGACCGCCGACGTCGGGGCGCTCACCGCCCGCAAGGAAGCGATCGAGAAGCAGATCGCGGAGCTCAAGGCGAAGGCCGGCAAGTAGCCGCACGGCCGGCTCAGAACAGATCGAGCCACGAGACCCGGCACTCCTCCGGGCCGTCGAAGGCCAGGGGCGGCATCTCCGGGTCAAGCCGGCGCAGCATGATCGACGGCTCCTTGAGCGGCCGCACGGCGATCGGGTAGACCCGGCGGGTGGTGACGATCGCCGGGAACTGCCAGGCGTCGATCCGGTTCACCCCCCGCCGGCGCGCCTGCGCGATCGCCGTCCAGAAGAGATCGACGAGCCGCTCCTCGGCACCCAGGCGGGCGCCATGCTCGCGCCACTCGAGCCCGCCCGGCACCTCGCGCAGGACGGCGTAGGCGAGCACCTTCGACGCCGCGCCGTCACGCCGCTCCGCCTCGATCACCAGCACCTGATCGTCCTGCCCCCGGAGGAATCGCCGGCGCAGGGTCGAGCGCAGGAAGGTCTGCTCCCAGGCGGGCGGGTCGCGTCGCAGGCGGAAGCGCTGCCCCCGTCCGGCCTCCTCGTGGATCGCGACCAGCGCGTCGAGGTCGGCGGGTTCGAAAGGCCGCAGTCCCGGGACGCTCGCACCGGGGTCGCGATCGGCGCGCAACCAGGCCGGCTCGCCGGCCCACGGCACCGGCAGGAACGGCAGGCACCCCGACTCCAGCGCCGGGATCGTCTCGAACCCGGATCGCAGGTACAGGTCGGGCCCGATCTCCGACATCAGGAGCGCCAGGTCCGCGCCGGCGGCGCGCGCCAGGGGAAGCGCCGCATCGACCAGCGCACGGGCGACGCCGCGCCCGCGCGCCTCGGGGAGGGTGAAGACGGCGCCGAGACCGGCGATCGTGATCGCCCGGGCGTCGAGCTCGCCGGGCAGGGTGAACAGCTTCAGCGCCGCGACCCGCCGCCCCGAATCCTCCGCGACCAGGAACCGGTACCGCTCGCGACCCCAGGGACTGTCGCGCTGCTCGAGATTGAAGGCGAGGTACTCCTCGACCGCCATCCCCTCCGACCAGACGGCGTGGCTGGCGCGGAGAATCCCCTCCATCTCCCCCGGTCCGGCGTCGCGCACCTGCATCGCGCCGATCTCAGAGCGGCCAGGTGAAGACGACGTCGACCGGCACCGCCTCGATGGCGCCCAGCAGGTGCCGCACCGGCTCGTCGAGCTTGCCGAGCGTGTCGAGCAGCCGGCCGGCGCGATCGTAGTCGCCCGTCCCCTCGATCTCGAGGAGCTCCTTCGCGAGCCCCCGCAGCGCCGGCTCGAACTTCTTCGGCGCGATCGTCAGTTCGCCTTTCCTCGCGTCGAGGACGACCCCGCCGTCGCGCAGGAACCACGACAGCTGGATGGCGTTCGCCTGCCCGTGCGCGTCGGCGGTCCCGAAGCGCACCGAGCGGACCAGCCCCGCCAGGTAGGTGGCGTCGTACTCCGGCATCTCGTCCTCGCTGAACACCTCCAGGTCGCGCAGGTACCGGAGGTCGTAGAGACCGACGACGTCGGCCTTCGCCTCCTCGATCGCGGCGTACCGCTCGCCGAGGGCGCGCCGCACGGTCAGCTCCCCCTTGCCGGCGACGTAGTCGACCCCGAGGGTGTGCGACAGCTCGTGCAGGAGGACGTTGGTGACGAACGCCTCCCGGGTCACCAGCGGTCGATCCTTCGCGGTCAACAGGCGGTCGGCGATCGGCCGCAGGATCGCATCGAACTTCGCCTCCAGCACGTTGCGGTAGATCTGCTTCTTGGCGCCCTTCTCCTGGATGACCCGCTCGTCGTTCGGGAGCGAGGCCGCCACCGTCTTGATGCCGGCGTTGAAGTCGCCGCCGAAGCGCACGACGTTGACGATCTCGAGGACGTTCGCAGTGCCCGCCCCCGGCTTCCGGTACGCCTCGTCGACCGGCAGGGCCGCCTGCATCCCGTCGAGATGCTTGAGATAGATCTCGAGCGCCTTGCTGCCGCGCACGTCCTTGACCAGCGCCGCCGCCTCGTACGACGCCTTGAGACCCATCAGGCGGTCGCCGTAGGTCTCGATCGGCCCGATGACCACGTCGATCGCGTTGTCGCGCACGTCGAGCCAGGCGCGGTCCGAAGCGTAGTAGTCGCCCTTGAGGAGCCCTTCGGCCCGGAGCGACAGGTAGCGTCGCAGCGTCGGGCTCGACACCAGCGCCGCCGCCTCCCGGAGCGCCGCGGCCGCCGGCTCCAGGTCGTCGAGATAGAGGCGCGCGTAGGGAATGGCGACCAGGGTTCCGTCGACGCGGCGGATGACCGTGTCGAGGCGCTCGTACTCCTCCTTGATCGCCGGGTGCGCGGCGAGACGCGCCTCGAATTCCGCCTTGGTCATGTCGGCCGGGTAGAACGCCAGCCCCGGAAGGCGCTCGCCGCCGGTCGGCGTGTCGAAGAAGCGCTCGTTGTCGCGCCGGATGTCGAACGGCCCGTAGTTGATCGCCACGAAGTCGCGATACAGGCGATCGACCGGGTCGGTCGCCTTCTCGAGCGCCCGGCGCGCCTCGAGCGACTGCGGCCCCATCTGCTTCCAGTAGAGGGAGTCGATGAGGTCGACCGCGCCCAGGATCTTCGTCAGCGCCTGCCGGTCGCCGGGCGACAGGGCCGAGAGATCGGCCTGGAGCTTCACCGGCGCGTAAGCCGCGAGACGCGCGCGGATCTCCGCCTCGTCGCGCGCCAGCGCCGCGCGCGACGCGCACAACGCGACCACCGCAAAGGGCACGAACCCCAGGAACCACGACAGGCTCTTCATCCGGTCCTCCTCAGATCAGTTCCCGCACCGCGCGCCAGGCGAAATCGACGCCGAACCCGAGAAGCGCGACCCCCGCGAGCGCCGACACCACCCGGAGCGCCCTCCCGCCCGCCACCCGCCGCCCGTAATGCAGCGCCCCGGCGACCGAGGTGGTCCAGAGCAGGCACCCCAGCGCCAGCGCTCCGATGTAGGCGATCTCGATCGGCACCGACGCGCGCGTTCGCGACGCCAGGTTCGCCGCCAGGATGCCGAGCCAGAAGGCGATGGTCATCGGATTGACGATGGTGATCGTGAACCCCGACATCCAGGCCGATCGCCGGGCCGAAGCCGGGACCGCCGTCTCCCCCGCCGGCGGCGACGCGAGCGCCGCGCGGATCGCGCCGACGCCGAGCCACGCCATCACCGCCGCGCCGGCGCCGAACAGCGCAATGCGCACCGGCGCCCAGCGCGACAGCGGGTCGGCGCCGGCATAGGCCAGGAGGATGTAGATCAGGTCGGCGGACGTCGATCCGAGCCCGAGAAGGAACGCCCCCCGGAACCCTTCACTCAATCCGCGCTGGATGAGAGCCAGGTTCACGGGGCCCAGAGGGGCGGCGATCGACAGACCGAGAACGACACCCGAAGCCAGAAGAG
>DATKFL010000185.1:0-2396 GCA_035511355.1 Dongiaceae bacterium | reverse complement strand
CGCCTGCCGCTCGATCTCGGCGCGCGAGGCGGTCGCCTGGTCGGCGCGGGTCTGCAGCGCCGCCTTCTCCTGCTGCAACTGGTCGACCGTCGCGGTGAGGGTCGTGACCTGCTCCTTGAGCCCGCGGATCAGGAGCCAGCCGCCGCCGGCCGCGACCGCGAGCGTCGCCGCCACCGCCGTCACGAGCACCCCCGGGCGCATCCCGGGTCGCCGCGCCGACGGCAGCGAGAACGACGGCGCGATCTCCGCGTCGGCGGCCGGGACGGTCGTCGCGAGGCCGCGCGCCGCGGCCACCGACGCGAGCGCATGCCGGGCCGGCACCTCGATGCCGGCGTCGGTCGGCGTGGCCGGCAGCCGGCGCGCCTGCTCGCCCGCCAGGCTGGCGGCGACCGCGGTCGCCGCCGCGCGCCGGGCGGCCCGATGCGCCGCCGCGAAAGCCCGCAGGTCGGTCACCTCGCCCGCGCAGGTGGCGCAGGCCTCGAGGTGCAGATCGGCCACCTCGCGCGCCGCGCCGCGCAACCGCTCCTCCGCCATCGCCTCGACCGACTCGTACGGCAGATGGTCGGGCTCCGCGCGCCCGGCCGCCGCCACCTCGCGCGCCAGCGATCCGACCGTGGCCCGCAGCCCCGCATCGTCCACCAGGCGGGCGCGGCATGCGGCGCAGCCGGCGAGGTGATCGTCGGCGGCGAGGAGCGTCCCGGCGTCGAGCGTGCGCGCGGCGTAGCGGTTCATGGTGTCGGCGGCGAGATGGCCGGCGCCCGGATCCTCCACGCTGCCGGCCGCCTCGGTCGCCGCGCCCGCGGCCGGATCACCCGACGCCGGATCGCCCGACGCCGGAACGGCCGATTGGGATTCCTGCGCGTCGAGCGGCAGCGCGGCCTGCGCGGGGGAGCCCGCCGCCGGCGCGGGGGCGCCCGTCGCCGGCAAGAGGTCGTGCGCGCCTTCGGTCGGAGCGTCGGTCGCGTCGATCATCGTGCCGCCATCCGTCGCGCCAGGCGCTCGCGAGCCGCGCGCCGCAGGAGGGCGATCTGCGGCCGGGTCACTCCGAGCCGCGCCGCGATCCCCGGGTCATCGAGTGGCAGCGACTTCCAGGCTTCGGCGAGCTTCTCCGGGGTCACGCCGAGGGCGGTCGAGAGCGACCGCAGGCTGGCGACGCCGGCGCTCGGGAAGA
Source organism: Dongiaceae bacterium (assembly GCA_035511355.1). Classification (GTDB taxonomy): domain Bacteria; phylum Acidobacteriota; class Polarisedimenticolia; order Gp22-AA2; family Gp22-AA2; genus DATKFL01. The sequence continues at coordinate 1,225 of DATKFL010000185.1, read as the reverse complement.
GCCCCACCACGCCGTGGCCGTCGGCGTCGCGCAGGTTGAAGAGGATGACCGCGCGCGCCATCGACGGCAGGGCGCCGATCTCGGTCCAGAGTCGCACGAGCCACGCGGCGGGGTCGGAGGCGGCGGCCTGCGCCGCGCCCGAGCCCGCGAGGGTGGCCTCGACCGGCCTCGCGGCCGGGAGTGCCGCGGCCTCGGGAAGCCCGGCGCGTTCCGCGACCGTGTCGGTCAGGTGCTCGAGATCGACCGGGCCGCCGGCGCGGGTCAGAAGGTCGACGATCAAGGTCGCCAGCGCCTCGGGGTCGGCCGCGTTGACCGTCTCCTTCGTGCGCGGCGGCGGAACCGCCTCCGGAATGCGCCGGCCCGGTCCGGAGGCCTCGCCCGACGCGAAGGCCTGCGCGTCGCGCCCGGCGAGACCGGAGCGCCACTCCACGTCGGGCGTGGCGCGCAACAGGAATCGCCGGTCCCGGGCCAGGAGATAGCGCAGCCGGTTCCGGAGCCGCGCCCGCGCCACGTGCCGGCGCCGCACCCAGCCGTCGCCGACGCGCGCCGCCAGCCCGGCCGCGTGCGAGCGCAGATCGCCGATCGATCGGGCCTCGCTCACGCCGCTCGCTCCGCGCCGGAGCGCCACCAGGCGGGTCACGAGGTGCGCCACCGCCTCCGCGCGCGCCTCGGCCAGGAGCGACTCGGCGGCCGGGTCTCCCGGTCGCCCGGCCAGCGGCTTCAAGCGTCGCGCCAGCGCGCCGCGCATCGCCGCGTCGGCGTGCCGCGCGGCCTCCTCGGCGAGGCGCAGCGCCTCGGCGTCGTCGCCCGCCTTCAGGAGCGGCGCCACCATCGCGTCGATTGCCGGCGTGCGCATCAGGTCGCTCATGCCATCTCCCGTCCCGCTTCCTCGGCGCGGCGCAGGAAGGTCGCCGCCTCCGCCGGGCGGGCGAGCCCGCGCGCCGCGCGCGCCATCTCGAGGAGCGCGCTCTCGTCGGTCGCTCCCCAGAACCAGGAGAAGTCGGGGTCGCTTCCGTCCGGTGCGCGCCGCCCGTCGAACAGGGTGCGCGCCGCCTCGAGACGCGCCGCGCCGTCGCCGCCGCACTGCGCCAGGCCGGCGAGAACCTGCACCCGGAGCGTGCCGCCGGCGAAGGTGCGCGGCCGCTCCGCGAGGTGCGCGTCGGCGCGCTCGAACGCGTCGCGCGCCGCCGGCCTGTCCGACTGCCTGAGCGCGACCCGCCCGAGC
>DATKFL010000184.1:0-3552 GCA_035511355.1 Dongiaceae bacterium | reverse complement strand
CCCGCCGCGGCCGTCTGATCTATACTCCGCCCCTTCTCCGGAGGGGGGAGTGTTCCTGATGTGGCAACGGGGTGTGTGTCGACCAGAGGAGAACGCGTCATGAGGAATCTTGGAGTCCGGGGCCTCGCGGCCCTCGTCCTGGGTGTGGCGGTCGTGAGCCTGGGGACGTACGCGGCGCGCGCGTCGTCCTCCGGCGACGCCGGCTGGGGTTACCACGACAAGGCGACGGTGAGCGAGGCGCAGGGAATCCTCGTGCACCTGAAGCATCTCGCCGCCGGGTCCTACAAGGACGGCGAGGTCGACGACGCGACCAGCACGGCGATCTCGGACTTCCAGCGGTCGCACATGCTCAAGCGCAGCGGCCGCCTCGACTACGAGACCGAGACCCAGCTCCTGGAGCACAAGCCGGGGAAGGACTCCGACGGCGACGGCGTCGCGGACGGTCTCGACAAGTGCCCCAACACCCCGAAGGGGGCCAAGGTCGACGCGAAGGGCTGCCCGATCGACAGCGACGGCGACGGCGTGGCGGACGGTCTCGACAAGTGTCCCGGCACCACCAAGGGCGTGAAAGTCGGCGCCGACGGTTGCCCGGTCGACTCCGACAAGGACGGCGTCTTCGACGGCACCGATCAGTGCCCCGACACGCCGGCCGGCGCGAAGGTCGACGCCAAGGGCTGCCCGACCGATGCCGACGGCGACGGTGTCGCCGACGGTCTCGACAAGTGCCCCGGAACTCCGAAGGGCGTGAAGGTGAACGCCGAAGGCTGCCCGATCGACAGCGACGGCGACGGGGTCACGGACGACAAGGACAAGTGCCCCGACACCCCGCGCGGTTCCTCGGTCGATGCGCAGGGCTGCCCGCCCGCGGCGGCACCCGCCCCGGCGCCGGTCTTCCAGCCGGGGACGAAGTCCCTGGTGCTCCAAGGGGTGACCTTCGACACCAACAGCGCGCGCCTCAAGTCGGAATCGAACGCGGTGCTCGACCGGGTGGCCGAGTCGCTGCGCGGCAACCCCGACGTCCGGGTCGAGGTGGGCGGTCACACCGACAACACCGGTTCCCCCTCGGTCAACGCCAAGCTCTCGGGGGCGCGGGCGCAGTCGGTGGTCGACTACCTGGTCGCGAAGGGGATCGCCCCGTCGCGGCTGAAGGCCAAGGGGTACGGCTCGACGCAGCCGATCGCCGACAACAAGACGACCGACGGCCGCGCCAAGAACCGCCGGGTGGAACTGAGGAAGCTCGACTAACCGGCGCGATTCGCGCGAGCGAGCCATGAATCGGGCCCGGGGGCGACCCCGGGCCCTTTTCTTATCCCCGGGGGGCGGCTCCGGGTCGAACCTCTCGTGGCGCCGCCGGGGTTCGCGTCGTATGTTTCCGGCCGCCTGCGCGCCGGCAGGGAACCTCCGGCGCGGGGACCAGCAACGATGCCGCCTCCAACACCCGGCGCGCCGGCGCGCCCGACTCTCGTGAGGCCCCGCGCGCCGCGGCGCCTGGCCGCCCTGCTTCCCGTCACCCTGGCGGCGATCCTGACCGCCGGCGCGATCCGCGCCGGCGCGACGGCGCCCGCGATCCGACCGGACGACGGGGCGGGCGGCGGGGCGGTGGTCGGCAACGGAGTCGTCGAGGCGCTCGCGACCGGAGGCAGCGTCCGGGTCTTCGTCTACCTCGATCGGCCGTCGGCTGCCGCGTCGGGCGCCGGGGCGATCGCCGCCGAAGCGGCGGCACCGGGACCGGCGGCGGCCGCGGCCGCGCGCGATCGCGACCGGGTCGCCCGTGCGCAGGACGAGGCGCTCGGCGCGCTCGGCCGGGGGGAGTTCACCGTGCGGCGGCGCTTTGCGCGCGTCCCGGCGTTCGCCGGCGACCTGACCGCCGCGGGGCTCGAACGGCTGCGGCGGGCGCCCGGGGTGCGGCGGATCGACCTCGATCTCCCGGGGCGGGCGACGCTCGCGCAGTCGGTGCCGCTCATCAATGCCGACGACGTGCAGGCGCTGGGCTTCACCGGCGACGGGGTGACGGTCGCGATCATCGACAGCGGCGTCGACACCGACCACCCCGATCTCGTCGACGACATCGTGGCGCAGGCCTGCTTCTGCTCCACCGGGGGAGCCTGCTGTCCGAACGGCCAGAACGTGCAGATCGGCCCCGGCGCCGCCGAGGACCAGCTCGGCCACGGCACGCACGTCGCCGGGATCATCACGGCCAAGGGGGTCGTGTCGGCGAAAGGGGTCGCGCCCGACGCCGGCGTGATCGTGGTGAAGGTGATGGGCGCCTCGGGCACCTTCTGCTGCTCGAGCGACGTCGTGGCCGGGCTCGACTGGATCCTCGACAACCATCCCGAGGTGAAGGCGATCAACATGAGTCTCGGGTCGTTCGCCCTCTATCCCGGCGACTGCGACGCGGCCACGGCCGAGAACCTGGCCTACGCCGACGTGATCGACGCGCTCCGCGCGCACGGCACGACGTCGTTCGCCGCGGCCGGCAACGATGCCTCGGGGAACAGCATGTCGGCGCCCGGTTGCATTGCGGGGGCGCTGTCGGTCGGGTCGGTGTACGACGCCAACATCGGCGGCGTCGGATTCGGCGACTGCTCCGACCCGACGACCGCGGCCGACAAGGTGTCGTGCTTCTCGAACAGCGACTCCGTGACCGACATTTTCGCGCCCGGCGGCGCCATCCGGGCGCCCTACCTGGGCGGCAGCACGGCCACCCTGTTCGGGACCAGCATGGCGACGCCGCACGGCGTCGGCTGCGCCGCCATCCTGTATGACGCGGTGCCGACCCTGACGCCGGCGACGCTCGAGGCGAATCTCGAGGCGACCGGGGTGCCGGTGATCGACCCGAAGAACGGCCGGACCTTCCCGCGCATCGACTGTCTCGCGGCGCTCAACCGCATGCTGGCGTGCGTCGACGCCGACGGCGACGGCGCGGGGGCGCCGGGAGTGCCTGCCTGCCCGCGCGGCCCGGTGACCGACTGCGATGACGGCGACGCCTCGTCGTATCCGGGGCGCGTCGAGGTCTGCGACGGACGCGACAACGACTGCAACGGCATCGTCGACGACGCCGCGCTTCCCGACGCGGACGGCGACGGGCGGGGGGACTGCTACGACAACTGTCCCGCGGTGCCGAACCCCGCGCAGGCGAACGCCGACGGCGACGCGCGCGGCGACGCCTGCGACCCGTGCCCGCTCGACGCGGCCGACGATGTCGACGGCGACGGCCGCTGCGCCAATCTCGACAACTGCCCGCTGCTCGCCAATCCCGATCAGGCGGATCTCGACCAGGACGGGCAGGGGGACTTCTGCGACCCGGACGACGGTGTGCGGTTCATGCGCTGGACCTCGCCTTCGATCCTGACCTGGGACGCCGACAGCGGGGATCAGCGGTTCGATCTCTACCGCGGGCTTCTGAAGTCGCTCACCGACGCCGACCACGACGGCGCCGCCGACAGCTACGGCGCGTGCGCCGCCACCGACCTGACCACGCCGCAGTACGCCGATGCCGCGGTCCCGCCGCTGGGCGACGGCTTCCTCTACATCGCCACCGGCCTGACCGGC
>DATKFL010000183.1:0-13359 GCA_035511355.1 Dongiaceae bacterium | reverse complement strand
AACTTCCTGGTCCGCCCGATCGGGATGGCGCGCTTTGCCGCCGACGCCGGCGCCGCGGCCGGCGCGGCCGCGGCGCCGACCGGCCCGGCGGGGAACGCCGGTTTCGATTCGCGCCGGCCGGTCGTCGTGTTCGCCGCCTGGATGCTCGTCCTGGCGCCGCTCGCGTGGGGTGTGCTGCAGACGATTCGGAAGGCCGCGCTCCTTTTCGGTTGATCCTTGATACCCTCGGGACGTTCGGGCTCATCCCCCGTCATCCCACAGGCACCTGATGCGAAGCGCGGTCCTTTCCGGGATTCTTGTTTTGATCGCCGCCGGCGCCGCCGCGGCGCACGAGATGCGCTTCGCCTCCTGCGAGGAGGCGAAGCGGAAGAACGGCTGGTGCACCACGGAGGACGTGGGGTTCGTCGCCTCGGTGCCGATCCACTCGAAGTTCCTATACGAAGTGCTCGACCCGCACGGGCACGAGATCATCAAGGCGCAGGTCACCTGCGCCACCTGCCGGAAGGCGATCGAGACCGACGGCTTCTGTCCCGACCACAAGATCGGCTACGTGGGTGGCGCGGCGTACATGTCGCCGATCACCTGGCACCTCGAGCGCGCGCGGAAGATCGATCCGGCGACCGTCAAGTGCCCCGTCTGCCGCAGCCACATGCAGTCGATCGGCTGGTGCGAGAAGGATGCGGTCGGTATCGCAGGCTACTTTGCCGTCGCCGATCGCAAGGAGTTCGAGGGGCTCGAGGCGGCCTACGCGATTCTCCTTCAGGCCAACGAGATGTCGAAGCGCTGCGAGCGCTGCGCCGGGGCGATCATCACCGACGGCTATTGCGCCATCCACCGGGTCAGGTACGACGGCGGCAAGGCGGTGTCGGGAACTCCGCCTTAGAAGTCCGAGCGGCGCGCCGGGTTACTGGCCGCAGCTGTTCGTGACGCTCTTGGCGGTCGAACAGATCCCGTCCGAGCCGCCGGCGCCCGGACCGAGCCGCTCATTCCCCGCGCCATCCTTCCCCCACGAACCCTCGACGTTCGTCGCGTCGGCGGCGACGATGAGGTACCAGAGGAGTCCCGCGCCGTCGGGTGGATCGGGAATGCTCGTCCAGTCGTAGGTCGAGGCGTTGCCGATGTTGCAGAGGGCGCCCAGGACGGTGAAGCCGCCCCCCGGCGCCGACGGCAGCCCGGTGCGCTGCCCGTAGATCAGGTGATGGCTGCTGGCGTTGGTGCACGACGCCGCGTCGTACGAAAGGCGCAGCGACGAGCCGTCGGAGGCCAGCGGCGCGACGGTGAGCGGCGTCGAACCGCCCCTCCCGTCCGGAATCGCCGGCGGACCGGTGACGACGGTGACCGAGCCGGTGCCTTCGTGCAGGTTCGTGGGCGAGTTCGTGGCGGTGAACGGCGTGTCGGTGGCGTCGTCCTGGTTCTTGTTGACCGAAGACGTTCCGTTGGTCGGAATCGCGGCGCCGGGCACGGTCCAGGTGTCGTACACGGCGAAGGTGAGCGTGTCGCCGGAGGTCGAGAAGAAGTTGGCCGGGATGGTGTAATCCCGGACCGGCGCCCCCGGCAGCGCGGCGTAGCCGTCCGTGGCGAGCAGCAGGTGCTTGTTCGCGGTCGCCATCGTGAGATTGGCCGGGAAAATGAAGTCGTGGCTGTTGCTCGACAGGTGCTGACCGCTCACGAAGATCTCGCCGCCGGCCGAACCGCAGCAGGTGGTCATCTCGATGAACTGGATGGTGCCGTCGGCGTTGCTGAAGAGTTCCGTGATCCGCCAGAGATGCACGCCGCTTCGGGCCGCGGGCACCGGAATCAACAGGGCGGAGCAGGCGATCAGGACGGCCAGGGGCAGGCCTCGGCGAAGATTCATGGCGTCCTCCTCGGGACCGGGAGCGCTCGCATGAACGCACGCGGGGTTCGTCGCTCCATATACCCCCGCTTGCTGAATCCGTAAACCAGAAGTTCGGTGCCCTCGGTCACCGAACCGCCGATTGCGCCGGTCCGCTACCCGGAGCGCAGCGCCACGAGCGGATCGACGGCGGCCGCGCGGCGCGCCGGGAGATAGCAGGCCAGAAGCGCGACCAGGCCCAGGATCGCGCTGATCGTGAGATAGGTGGAGGGATCGGTCGCCGACACGTCGAACAGGAGCGCGGCCATGAACCGCGTCACGCCCCAGGCGGCGACCAGTCCCAGCGCGGCGCCGGCGGCCAGGAGCCGCATCCCTTCGCCGAGCACGAGGCGCAGGACGTCGCGGCCGGTCGCGCCGAGCGTCATGCGGATCCCGATCTCGTGGCGGCGCTGCGCCACGCCGTAAGCGATCACGCCGTACAGACCGGTGCCCGCGAGAACCAGCGCCGCTCCCGCGAACAGGGTCAGGAGCCACAGGTTGAAGCGTCGCGGCGCGACCGACGCCTGCAGGTACTGCTCCATCGGCCGGATGTCGGAACTCGGCGCATCGCGATCGACCGCCTGGATCGCGCGGCGCACCGGCTCGCGCAGGGTCAGCGGATCGACCGCGCTCCTGAGCAGCCAGTAGTTCTGGTTGGTCAGCCAGACCACGCCGTCCTCGTGCACCTGCTCGATCGGCAGGTACAGGATCGGCGACGGCTCGGCATCGAGGCCCCGGTCCCGGACGTCGCCGGCGACCCCCACGACCGTGACCGCGCGCGGGCCCCGGTCGTTGTCGTCGATGCGGAGGTGCGCGCCGACCGGATTTCCGTCGGGCCAGAAGCGTTTCGCGAAAGTGTGGCTCACGATCGCCACCGGTCCGGTGGTCGCCGTGTCGTGCGCGTCGAACCCGCGCCCGGCGACCCGCGGGATCCCCAGGGCGCTGAAGTAGCCGGGGCTGGCCAGGCGGTACTCGGTCACCATCTCCTCGCCGGCAGGAGCGTCCCTGCCCTCGATGGTGAACGGGACGGCCGATCCCCAGCCGCTGAGCGGCAGGAGCGAAACGCACCCGACCGCCTCGACACCCGGGAGCGTCTCGAGCCTTCCCTGCAGCGCCTCGGTGAAGCGGCTGATCGCGGCGCGATCGGGATAGCGCGATTGCGGCAGCGACAGGTGGATGGCGAGCACGTTGTCGGTGTCGAAACCGGGGCTGACCGACTGCAGGCGCGCGAAACTCCGGAGGAGCAGCCCGGCCGCGACCAGGAGCACGAGGGACAGCGCGATCTGCGCCACGACCAGGAGCCCGCGCGCGCGCGCCTGCCGCCGGCCGCCGACCAGCCCGCGCCCGCCCTCGCGGAGAGCCTCCTCCAGGTCGACGCGCGTCGCCCTCCAGGCCGGGAGGAGGCCGAAGGTCAGCCCCGCCAGCACCGACAGCGACAAGGTGAACCCCAGGACGCGCCGATCGATGGCCACCTCGGCCACCCGCGGCAGGGTCGCCGGGCTCAGCGCCAGGAGGACCGGGATCCCGTGGTACGCGAGCGCCAGCCCCGCCAGGCCGCCGAGCGCGGCGAGCAGCAGGTTCTCGGTGAGGAGCTGCTGCACGAGACGCCCGCGGCCGGCGCCGAGCGCGGCGCGGATCGCCATCTCGCGGCGCCGGCCGCTGGCGCGCGCCAGCGCCAGGTTCGCCAGGTTGACGCAGGTGATCAGGAGGACCGTGCCGACCGCGGCGAGCAGGATGACGAGGGCGGCGCGGTAGTCGCCCACCAGGTCCTCGCCGAGCGGCGTGAGATCGACGCCGACCTTCTGCCCGTTCGAGGCCGGGTAGTCGCGCCGCAGTCGTTCGGCGACGGCGGTGAGGTCGGCCTGGGCAACCTCGCGCGACACGCCCGGCTTGAGGCGCGCGATGCCGCGCAGGAAGTTCACCGACGAGCGCATCCCGCGCCAGGGGTCGGCGTCCGGGGCGAGCGGGGTCATCAGCTCGGCGTCGCGGATCGGGAAGACGAACTGCGGCGGCAGGACGCCGACGACGGTGTAGGGGGTGTCGTTGAAGGTCAGCGTCTTGCCGACGATCGCGGGATCGGCGGCGAACCGCCGCTGCCAAAGGCCGTGACCCAGGACCACGACGAACTGCCGGCCCGGCGTGTCGTCGTCGGGCTGAAGCGTACGCCCCGCAACCGCCTCGACCCCCAGCGTGCCGAAGGCGCCGGCCGAGACCCGCGCACCCAGGAGCCGCTCGGCGTCGCCCTGGCCCGTGAGGGTCACGTTCCAGGTGGCGAAGGCGGCGAGGTCGTCGAGGCTGCGATTCTGATCCCTGAAGTCGATGAAATCGGGGAGGGTGAAGGGACGCTTCCCCGGGTCGGTGCGGCGCGAGGTAACCAGCATGAGCCGGTCCGGCTCGCGGAACGGCAGCGCCTTCAGGAGGACCCCGTTCACCAGCGAGAAGATCGCGGTGTTGCCGCCGATGCCGAGCGCGAGCGCCAGCACCGCGACCGCCGTGAATCCGGGCTGCCGGCGCAGCGCGCGCAGGCCGAGGCGCAGGTCCTGGCCCAGGTCGAGGAACAGGTGGCGGCGCGGCGCGCCGGGCGGCAGGACAGCGCGATCGGGACGCTCCACCTGCCGCAGCGCCTGCGCTAGGAGGTCGTGGTCGTGCAGTTCGGCGAGGACCAGACGCTCCGCTTCGGCCGCGGAGGCGCCGTCGGCGAGCAGATCGGCGTGGCGATCCTCGAGGTGCTGGGTCAGCTCGTCGGCGATTTCGATCGCCCGGCCGGGCGGGAGTGACAGGCCGGTCAGGCGCCGCAGCACCTCCCCTCTCCAGTCGGGCATGGCGTCCGGCTCCCTTCCGCTCAGGCCGGCTCGGCGGCGGTGATCCGCTCGATGGCGGCGACGAATGCCTGCCACCGGGTGCGCTGCGCGGCCAGCACCTTCCGCCCTCCCGGGGTCAGCTGGTAGTAGCGCCGCCGGCGCTGCCCGGCCTTCTCGACCCAGCGCCCCTCGATCCAGCCGCGCTTCTCCAGCCGGTAGAGCAGGGGATAGAGCGAGGCGACGTTGAAGCGCACCTCGCCGCCGGAGCGCGCCTCGATCTGCTTGCTGATCTCGTAGCCGTGCCGGCGCCGACGCTCGATGAGCGACAGGATGAGCAGCTCGGCGCTGCCTTTCTTGAGTTCGCGGTCGAGCATCGGCGCGTTGATATGTTGCACAGCGACATATTGCGAAGAAACTGCACGCACGTCAAGAGGGTGATGGAGACCGGACCGGACCGGCCTCCGCCGGGGGGAGATCGCCGGGCATGGAGGTGAAAAGATGTCCCCGAGGTCACGCCGTTGTAAACCAATCCCGCAATGGACTTCCTGTTTTCGTTGAATGGATCGATCGTGGGCCCATTCCAAGAGGAGGATTCCATGTCCCGAGTCATCGCGGTGGCACTGGGTGCGGCGATCGCCGTGGCCTCGACCGGGGTCGCGGCGGCGCAGGGGTTTCCGGAGCCGGGCGTGGCGAACCCGGCCGGAGCGGCGATCACGGCGTTCTACGGCATCGCCAGGCGCAACATCGTCGAGAGCGCCGAGAAGATGCCGGCCGAGCAGTACGGCTACCGGCCGGTGCCGGAAGTGCGGACCTTCGGCCAGATTCTCGGCCACATCGTCGACGCGCAGTACCTGTTCTGCTCGGCGGCGAAGAACGTCCCGAATCCGGACGGCAGCGGCCTCAAGGTCGGCGAGCCGTCGGACACCATCGAGAAGACCAAGACCACCAAGGCCGACCTGACCGCGGCCCTCAACGAGATGTTCGCGTATTGCGATCCGCTGTTCACCGGCATCGTCGACGCGAACCTCGGCGAGTCGGCGACCCTGGTGGGGAACGCGCGGCCGCGAAGCGTGCTGCTCACCCTGAGCCTCGTCCACCTGTGGGAACATTACGGCAACCTGACGACCTACCTGCGCGAGCGCGGGATCGTGCCGCCGTCGACCGAGCGCAACCAGCGCCCGCCCTCCCCCCCTGCTCCGGCGCCGGCGCCGCACAAGCCGGAGACGCCCGGCATCGCGAAGCCGAAACCGCCGGCGGGGGCGCACTGAGCCGGAACCCGTCCGCCGCCCCGGTCGTATGATGCGGGCGAACCGGTCCGCAACCTCCGGGGGAACCGAACCATGACGCTCGTCCAGGACCTGCGCATCGGGACGCGTGTGCTGCTGCGCGAGAAGGGCTTCTGCCTGCTCGCGGTGACCGTGCTGGCGCTCGGCATCTGCGGCGTCACCACGATGTTCAGCGTCGTGAACGGGGTGATGCTGCGCGGCTTCTCGTTCCCGAACGCCGACCGCCTGGTCAGCGTGCAGTTCATCGACCCGACCAGCCGCAACTTCTTCGGCGCCAACAACCAGATCGCCTCGATGGACTTCGAGGAGATGAAGCCGAAGCAGACGTCGTTCGAGATGATGGCGTCGTACATCAGCGGCGCGACGGTGAACGTCACCACCGACGGCAATCCGCGGCGGTACACCGGCGCCTACGTCACCGAGGACTGGTTCCGCATCCTCGGCGTGGCGCCGGCCCTGGGTCGCGACCTGCGCGCGGAGGACAACGTCGCCGGCGCCGAGAAGGTGGCGCTCATCGGCCACGGTCTCTGGCAGCGCGACTTCGGCGGCGCGGCCGACATCGTCGGGAAGAACGTCCGGATCAACGGCACCCCGGCGACGATCGTCGGTGTCATGCCGCCCGGCTTCGCCTTCCCGACCAACGAGGAGCTGTGGATTCCCCTGTACAGCGAGTTCCCGGCGCGCGCCCGGAACGACCCGCGCGCCAACAACCCGGCGGTGTTCGCGCTCCTGAAGCGCGGCGGCACGCTCGAGCAGGCGAACTCCGAGATGACCGCGCTCGCGAAGCACATGGCGGAGGCCTACCCCGACACCAACAAGCAGTTCAACACCGCTCTCGTCCAGCCGCTCCTCGAAACCTACACGCCGACGCCGCTCCGCGGCACGCTCCTGACCATGCTGGCTTTCTGCGTCGGGGTGCTGCTCATCGGCTGCGTCAACGTGATGAACATGCAGTTCGCGCGGGCCACCCTGCGGACGCGCGAGCTCGCCATCCGCTCCTCGCTCGGCGCCAGCCGCGCGCGCCTCATCGGCCAGATGCTGACCGAATGCCTGCTCCTGGCGGCGGTCGGCGCCGTCGTCGGCATCGCGCTCGCGTGGTACTGCACCGACCTCCTGAACGCGACGGTGCGCAACCTCGACAACCCGCCGCCCTCCTGGATCACCTTCGACATCGACGCGCCGGTCCTGGCTTTGAGTCTCGGCATGATGTTCCTCGCCGCCGTCGTCGCCGGCTTCCTGCCGGCCTGGATGGCGTCGCGCGCCAACGTCATGGGACTCCTCAAGGAGGGCGGGCGGGGGACGAGCAGCCGCGGGACCCGCGTCCTGATGCGCTCGCTCGTGGTCGTCCAGGTGGTCGTGACCTGCATCCTGCTCATCGGGTCGCTGCTTCAAGTCAAGTCGATCCTCGCGCAGCAGACGATCGACTACGGCTACGACACCGAGGCGATCCTTCAGGCGCGCATGGGGCTGATGGACGGCGACTACCCGACCCAGGAGGCGCGCAAGGTCTTCTTCGATCGCCTCGTGGTGGATCTCGGTCGCGCTCCCGAGTTCGAGTCGGTCGCGCTCACCAACCGCTTCCGGATGGTCTTCTCGGGGAGCGGGCCGATCGAGATCGAGGGGCACGAGTACAAGGAGAATCGCGACCGCCCGAACGCCAACTTCGAGCAGGTGACCCCGGGATACTTCGACGTCCTCGGACAGAAGCTGATCGAAGGGCGCCGCTTCGCCGACGACGATCTCGACGCGAAGCAGCCGGTGGCGATCGTGAACGAGGCCTTCGCGCGGAAGCATTTCGGCGGCGAGTCCGCGCTCGCGCGCCGCTTCCGCGCGTTCGACGGCACCCAGCAGCCGGGACCGTGGCGCACCATCGTGGGCGTGGTCGCGACGGTGCGGATGATGCCGCCGTTCAACCAGCCGAATGTCGACGAGACCGGCTTCTACGTGCCGTTCTACGCGCAGGCGAACGGCCCGCTCCCCGCGGAGCCGGCGGTCAACCAGTTCGCCACGGTCCTGGTGCGGCCGCGCGGCGGGCTCGACGCCACCGCGATCACCAACGCGCTCCGCCGCGAGGTGCAGAAGGTCGACGCCAACCTGCCGCTCTACTTCGTCGGCACCCCGGCCCGGCAGATCGCCGGCTTCGTCAGCCAGAACAAGATCATCGCCCTGATGTTCACCATCTTCGGCGTCGTCGCGACCATCATCGCCGGCGTCGGCATCTACGGCGTCATGTCGTTCTCGGTCAGCCAGCGGACCCAGGAGATGGGAGTGCGGATGGCCCTCGGCGCCGACGGCCGGCGCATCCTCCAGATGGTGCTGCGCCAGGGGACGGCGCTGTGCGCGCTCGGCCTCGGACTCGGTCTCCTGATCACCCTGGCGCTCGTCGGGGTGGCGGGGGACGGCATCCAGCAGGTGCTGTTCGGCGTCACCCCGCGCGACCCGTTCGTCTACGCGGCGGTGGTCGCGCTCGTGACGGTGATCTCGCTCGCGGCGATCCTGGTTCCGGCGCGGCGCGCCACCCGGGTCGACCCGATGATCGCGCTCCGGGCCGAATAGGCCTGGCGGGGGCGGAACCTGCCGATCGACGCCCGGTAAACGCCGAACTCCGTCCGTCTCACCAGGAAGGGGACGGCCGGGGTCCGTCAGGTCGCGTCGCGTGACGCGACCGGCGCCCCGGAACCCGCGCGGAGGCGGCGATGGGAAAGAGCCTGCAGGAACAGTACACCGACGACATGCACGATCGCTTCGGCGGCTACTTCGCCGCCTGGACTCCCGGATCGCCGCTCGCGGTCGGCGACGTCGGTGTCCTCGATGGGAACGCGTTCACGCGGCTGTCGACGCTGAAGGAGAAGAAGGTCCCGTTCAGCGTGCTGCAGGACTCCTCGTCGGAGACCATCGGTCCGTTCGTCTCCGACCGGAAGACCTCCGTCTCCTTCAAGGCCTCGGGGACGGTGTCGCCGCCGAACAGCAAGCTGAGCGCCGCCGACGCCGGGTTCTCGATCCAGTTCGCGAGGGACTACGCGACGGTCTTCGTGGCCCAGGATTGCCGGCAGCCCAGCATCGAGGACCAGCTGGCCCTCGAGCCGATCCTGATCGACCTGTACGAGAAGGGCGAGTGGAACAAGGGCTGGCACGTCGTGTCGCAGGTGGTGAACGCGAAGTCCTGCACCGTGTTCGTGTCCCAGAGCAAGCAGGGCGCCATCGACCTGAAAGTGAACGGGCCGATCACGGCGCCCAACGCGCCGCTGATCGACCTCGGAAGCGCGTCGGCGCAGCTGTCGATCACATGGTCCCAGAACCTGGCGGTGCAGATGGTCACGAAGCCCGCGACCCCGCTGGTCAAGCTCGTCCATCTCAAGGGGCTGTTCGGAAAGCGCCTCGCCACGGCCCTCGCCGCGCCGCACGCCGCGGCGATGGACTTCCTGACGCCGGAGATGATCAGGAGCGACAAGAAGCTCCGTCAGCTCCTCCGGCTGGTCGAGGCCGGCTGAAACGACCCCTCAGGCCCGCGTCGCCCAGGTGTACCCCTGCTTCGCCAGCGGCAGCGATCGCACCCGCTTGCCGGTCGCCCGGAAGATCGCGTTCGCGACCGCCGGAATCACCGGCGGCAGGATCGGCTCGCCGAGGCCGGTCGGCGGGTTGTCGGTCTCGAGGAAGTGCGCCTCGATCGCCCCCGGCGCCTGCGAGATCCGCAGCGGCGTGAACTCGTGCAGGTTGCTCTCGACCGCGCGGCCGCGCTCGAAGGTGATGGCGTAGTCCATCAGGTGGCTGAGGCCGTCCATGACCGACCCCTGCACCTGCTGGATCGAGCCGCTCGGGTTGATGATCGGCCGGCCGACGTCGGTCACCGCCCAGACCTTGTTCACCCGCACCGCGTTCTTCGCGTCAACGGCGACTTCGGCGACGACGGCGCAGTAGCCGTAGTGGCAGAAATGCCCGCCCATCCCGAGCGCGGTTCCCTTCGGCAGGGTCCGCGTCCCCCAGCCCGACTTCGCGCCGGCGGCCTCGTAGCAGGCGCGCATCCGCTTCGGATCGAAGCGCGCGAGCGGTTCGTCGCCGGCGGGCGCCGCCTCGATCGGAGCGTCGAGCATCGCCAGCCGGAAGCGCAGCGGATCCTTGCCGGCCGCCTGCGCCAGCTCGTCGATGAACGACTGCACGACGAAGCAGATGGCGTTGTCGCCCGGCGCCCGCAGCGCTCCGGTCGGGATCCCGAGTGGCATCACCGAAGAGTGCAGCGCGTAGTGCGGCACGAAGCGCGCCGGGAAGTCCTCGCCCGACATGCGCGCGCCGCGCACGAACCGTTCCCCTTCGCCGAAGGAGACGAAATGGTCGCGCCAGGCGACCAGTTTCCCGGTCAGGTCAACGCCGCCTTTCAGGTAATGGAACCCGCCTGGCCGGTAGAAGTCGTGCCGGATGTCGTCCTCGCGCGCCCAGACGAGCTTCACCGGCGCCTTCACTTCGCGGGCGATCCAGGCGGCCTCGACCGTGTAGTCGTTGTTGAGGCGCCGCCCGAAGCAGCCCCCGATGCGCATCAGGTGCAGCGTGATGTCGCCCGGCGAAATGCCAAGCGTCTTCGCCACCAGGTTCACGCCGGACTGTGGCGTCTGGCTCGGCGCCCAGATCTCCATCTTGCCGTCGGCGAAGCGGGCGGTGCAGTTCATCACCTCGGGCGAGGCGTGCGCGATGAACGGGTAGTCGTAGGCCGCCTCGACCACCTTGGCCGCCGACTTGAAGGCCGCCTCGACGTCGCCGTCCGAGCGCAGCGTCCGCGCCGGGTGCGCCTTCGAGAGATCGAGGGCGCGGCGCGCGAACTCCGCGCTGCCTTGGGAGGCGGTCGGTCCTTCGTCCCATTTCACTTGCAGCTTCGCGCGCGCGCTCTGGGCCGCCCACCAGGTGTCGGCGACGATGGCGACACCGCTCAGAAGGCCCGGCAGGTCGGCCCCGCCCTCGACGATGAAGGCGTGCCGCACCCCCGGCATCGCCTTGACCGCGTCGAGGTTGGCCGAGACCGCCTTGCCGCCGTAGACCGGGCACTTCTCGTACACCGCGTGCAGCATCCCCGGCAGGGTGAAGTCGATGCCGAAGATCGGCTTGCCGGTCACGAGGGCGAGGTTGTCGGCGCCGGGGAGCGGCCTGCCGATGATCGTCCAGGCCTTCGGGTCCTTCAGCTTCAGCGACCCGGGGTCGGGGGGCGGCAAAGCCGTCGCCTTGTCGGCGAGCGCGCCGTAGCCGAGCGATCGCCCTGTCGCCGGGTGGCGCACCGTGCCGGCGCTCGTGGTGCATTCCGAGGCAGGAACCTTCCATTCCTTGGCGGCGGCGGCAACCAGCATCTGCCGCGCCGCCGCGCCGACCTGGCGCATCGGCAGCCAGTGGTTGGGGACGGCGACGCTGCCGCCGGCGAACTGCTCGCCGTACTTCGCTTCGTCGAGGTCGGCCTGCTGGATGCGGACGTTCTTCCAGTCGGCGTCGAGCTCCTCGGCGATCAGCATCGGCAGGAGCGTCTTGATCGACTGACCGACCTCGGGGTTCTTGGCCACGATGGTGACGATGCCGTCGGCGGCGATCTTCACGAAGGTGGACGGCGTGATCGGCAGCGCGGGGTCCAATTGCGCCAGGGCGCGCGGCGCTTCGTGCAGGCCGATGAGAAACCCGCCCCCGGCGATGGCGGTGACTTTCAGGAAAACCCGGCGGTCGACGAGAAGAGTCTGCATGGCCGCCCCCCTCACGCCCGCGCCGAGGCGGCCTTGCGGATCGCCTCGCGGATGCGCATGTAGGTCCCGCAGCGGCAGAGATTGCCGTCCATCGCGGCGTCGACCTGGGCCTCGGTCGGCTTCGGCGTCTTCGCCAGGAGCGCCGCGGCCGACATGATCTGTCCCGCCTGGCAGTAGCCGCACTGCGCCACGTCAACCTCCATCCAGGCGCGCTGCACCGGGTGCGAGCCGTCGGCCGACAGCCCCTCGATGGTCGTGATCTTCTTCCCTTCGACCGACGACACCGGGGTGACGCAGGAGCGGGTCGCCTCGCCGTCGACGTGCACCGTGCACATGCCGCAGACCGACATGCCGCAGCCGTACTTGGTGCCCTTGAGGTCGAGCAGGTCCCGGAGGACCCAGAGAAGCGGCATCTCCGCCGGCGCCTCGACGCTGGTCGCCCGGCCATTCACGGTGAGCTTGATCGGCATCCCCAGCCTCCTTCCGGACCTCGATTGCAGGCGGTCAGGGTACACCCAACCGGGCCCTGCTGCGGAAGCTGTCGGGGTCGTGTAGACTCCCCGGCGCTCACGTGATGGGGAGATAGCGATGGCCGACGTCGACGTCCCGGTGCACCGGCTGGGATTCGGGCAGACCCAGAGGCGCGACACCTGGTGGGTGCAGCCGCTGGTGGTGTTCGTCATCCTCGGTTCGTTCCTGGTCTATGCCACCTGGGCCGCCTTCCAGAACGCCCACTACACGTTCGGCAACTACCTGTCGCCGTTCTACTCGCCGGAGATCTGGGGCGACTCGCCACACGCGATGTTCGGGCCGAAGCCCGCGTTCTGGCCGGCATGGCTGGTCTTCTCGCCGGCGCTGCTCATCCTGCCGTTCCCGGCCGGGTTCCGGCTCACCTGCTACTACTATCGCGGCGCCTACTACAAGGCGTTCTGGGCCGACCCGCCCTCCTGCGCCATCGGCGAGCCGCGGTCGAGCTACCTCGGAGAGAACTCGCTGCCCCTGGTCATCCAGAACGTGCATCGCTACTTCATGCTGGCGGCGATCGTCTTCCTGTTCTTCCTGGCGCACGACGTCTGGAAGGCCCTCTGGTTCGACGACGGCGCCGGCGGGGAGCGCTTCGGGGTCGGCGTCGGCACGCTCGTCCTGGCGCTGAACGTCGTCCTGCTGAGCGGCTATACGTTCGGGTGCCACTCGCTGCGGCACCTGGTCGGCGGCCTGTTCGACGTCCTTTCAGACAAGCCGGTGCGCCGCAAGGCATACGAGTGCGTGTCGTGGTGCAACACCCATCACATGCGCTGGGCCTGGCTGAGCCTGTTCGGGGTCGCCTTCTCCGACGTCTACGTGCGCCTGGTCTCCATGGGGATCTGGACCGACGTGAGGATCTTCTGATGGCCGCCTCCGACATCACCACCCACGAGCACGACGTCATCGTCGTCGGCGCCGGCGGCGCCGGGCTGCGCGCCGCGATCGAGGCCTCCGCGCAGGGCGTCTCGGTCGGCCTGGTCTGCAAGTCGCTCCTCGGCAAGGCGCACACCGTCATGGCCGAGGGGGGGATGGCGGCGGCCCTGGCCAACGTCGACGACCGCGATTCCTGGAAGGTGCACTTCGCCGACACCATGCGCGGCGGGCAGTACGTCAACAACTGGCGCATGGCAGAACTGCACGCGCAGGAAGCGCCGGCCTGTGTG
>DATKFL010000182.1:0-5411 GCA_035511355.1 Dongiaceae bacterium | reverse complement strand
GCGGCGGCGGCGGTGGCGGCGGTGGTCGTGGCGGCGGTGGCGGGCAGGGTGGCGGCGGTCGCTCCGGCGGCGGTGGCACCGGCTATCGCGAGACCCCGAGCGGATATTCCGGCGGCGGCGGTTACTGAATCCGCGGCATTGCCGATTCAGGCGGCCCTCGTCCGCGCCGCGAAGAGCCCCCTCGAGTTTGAAGGTCACCGGGGTTAACGGGGGAACATTCAATGACGGGAACGCGGGGATTGGTCTGGTTTCTTCTCGGCGCCGCCGCGATGGGCGGCGTGGAGGCGGCCCGCGCCGGTCACGCTCCGGCGACGCCGGCCCAGGCCGAGCGGGTCGTCCTCGAGAACCCGCGGGTGCGGGTGCTCGAGTACACGAGCGAACCCGGAGGCGGCGTCTGCGGCGCGGGCGAGCATTCCCACCCCGCCCACCTCACCGTCGTGATGGCGGCCGCCCGCGACCGCGAAGTCGCAGGCGGGAGCGCGCCTCAGACCGGCGAACTCAAGGTGGGCGACGTCCTCTGGAGCGAGGCCGGAACACACACCGACGAGAACATCGGGACCACCGCCTCGCGGCTCCTGGTGGTCGAGATCAAGTGATGCCGGCGCGCCGGCCGCTCCTCCACCTGCCCTGGATCGCGCTGTCGATCCTGCTGGTCGCCACCGGCTGCCGGCAGGGAGCGCATCCGGTCGCCGATCTCATCATCGCCGACGGGGTCATCTGGACCGGCGTGAAAGCGCAGCCGCTGGCCGAGTCGCTGGCCGTCGTCGGCGATCGGATCACCGCCATCGGCACCACCCCCGAGATCGACGCCTGGCGCGGCGACACGACGCGCGTGTTCAACGCCGGCGGGCGCCTCGTGGTCCCCGGTTTCAATGACGCGCACGTCCACTTCGTCTCCGGCGGCCTGAGCCTCGAGAACGTCGACCTCAAGGACGCCCCGACCCGCGAAGAGTTCCTGCGCCGCATCGCCGAGCACGCGAAGACCCTGCCGCCCGGCGAGTGGATGTTCGGCGGCGACTGGGACGACCAGGCCTGGGACCCGCCGGTCCTCCCCGACGCGGCGCTGATCGACGCGGCGACCGGCGATCACCCGGTCTTCCTCGACCGTTACGACGGGCACATGGCGCTGGCGAACACGCTGGCGATGCGCCTCGCCAAGGTCGACGCTCGCACGCCCGAGATCCCGGGCGGCAAGGTCGACCGCGACGCGAAAGGCAACCCGACCGGTCTCTTCCGCGACGCGGCCGAGGTCTACATCACCCGCGTCATGCCGCCGCTCGGGCGCGAGCGGCGCCTGCGCGCGATCACCAAGGCGCTCGAACACGCCGCCTCGGTCGGCATCACGAGCGTGCAGGACATGAATCCCGAGTACGACGACGTCGCGCTGTACGCCGAGCTCGCCGGGCGCGGCGAGCTGACGACGCGGATCTACGCCGCACCGCGCCTCGGCGACTGGAAGGACCAGGCGAAGGTCGGGTTGCGGCACGCCTTCGGGTCGCCCTGGCTCCGGCTCGGCGCCCTCAAGGGGTACGCCGACGGCTCGCTCGGGTCGCGCACCGCCTATTTCTACGAGCCGTTCATCGACGACCCGTCAACCCGCGGCCTCCTGTCGGACGAGATGCACCCGATCGAGGCGATGCGCGAGCGGCTCATGGGGGCCGACGCCGCCGGTCTGCAGATCTGCGTGCACGCCATCGGCGACGAGGGGATCTCGACGATCCTCGATCTGTACGAGGAGGTGCAGAAGGCGCACGGCCCCGCCGACCGCCGCTGGCGCGTCGAGCACGCCCAGCACATGGCGGCGAAGGACTTCGACCGGTTCCAGGCACTCGGCGTCATCGCGTCGATGCAGCCGTACCACGCCATCGACGACGGCCGCTGGGCGGCGAACCGCATCGGCCCCGATCGCGCCAGCCGCACCTACGCCTTCCGGACCTTCCTCGATCACCACGTCCGCCTGGCGATCGGCACCGACTGGAACGTGGCGCCGCTCGACCCGATGCTGACGGTCTATGCCGCGGTCACGCGCGCCACCCTCGACGGCAAGAACCCCGGCGGCTGGTTCCCCGAGCAGAAGCTGACCGTCGCGGAGGTCGTCACCGCCTACACCCAGGGCTCCGCCTACGCCGAGTTCCAGGAAAAGGAGAAGGGGACGCTGATGCCCGGGATGCTGGCCGACATGGTGGTGCTGAGCCAGGACATCTTCAGCATCGACCCGGCGACGATCCGCGACGTCAAGGCGGTCACCACCATCGTCGGCGGCCGGGTGGTCTGGCCGCGCTGACGCGCGGCGCCGCCTCCCTCCTGCACGACATCCCTGGACTGAAGGGCAGCCCGACCGGACCTTGATCGTACGTACATTTGTGCATATAATCCCGCAGTGCGCTTCGAGTGGGACCAGGGAAAAGCCCGAACGAACCTGGCGAAGCATGGAATCGATTTCGCCGACGCGGTGGGCGTGTTCGGGGACGAACAGGCAATGACCATCGACGACTGCTCCACGACCGAGAATCGTCACGTCACGGTCGGGTCCGATACGCTCGGACACGTTATCGTCGTGGTCTACACGTGGCGCCACGATGCGATTCGGATCATCTCTGCCCGCAGGGCCCACCGAATCGAACGACTTCGCTACGAGGCCAAGCGATGAAACGAAGCTACGATTTCAAGAATGCGCGGCGCGGGGCCGTCGTCCCGGCAGGCCCGGGGAAGACGCGCATCACCATCCGTATCGACAACAAGACGCTCGCCTGGTTCAAGGAACAGGTTCATGTCGCCGGCGGCGGAAACTATCAGTCCTTGATGAACCAGGCGCTGGGCGAGTGGATCCAGACGCGTCGGGAGCCGCTCGAGCAGACCCTGCGTCGCGTCCTGCGTGAAGAGCTCCCCACGTACCGGGCCTCGGGCGGCAGGAAGCGGTAGCGGCCCACCTCCCCTCGCATATAATGCGCGACGGTTCTGGGCCTCCGGCGGGATCGGGGGTCCGGTAGGAGAGCGCCTTCCGGATGCCGCCCGCGACGGATCACGTGCTGACGCCGCGCAATCTCGAGATTCGCGATTCGTTCGATGCCATCGCGAAGCGGTACGACTTCACCAACCGGGTCATCTCGTGCGGCATCGACCTGCACTGGCGCAAGGTCGCGGTACGGACCCTCGCCGACCTGCCGCGCGGCGGCCGGGTGCTCGACCTCGCCTGCGGGACCTGCGACCTGACCCTCGACCTCCTGAAGATTCGGCCCGACGCGCGGGTCGTCGGCGCCGACCTGAGCCGCGCCATGCTCACACTGGCGGCGAAGAAGGTGCCGGAGGCGCTGGCGCACCGCGGCGACTCCGCGCGGTCCATGGTGCCGCTCGTCAACGCCCCCGCCGAATCGCTGCCGTTCGCCGGATCCACGTTCGACGCCGCCATGATCGCCTTCGGCATTCGCAACGTCCCCGACTATCGCGCCGGGCTCGCCGAGCTGCGGCGTGTGCTGAAACCGGGCGGCCGGCTGGTGGTCCTGGAGTTCTCCACCCCGCCGTCGCGTTTCCTGTGGAAGGTGTACAGCTGGTACTTCTTCAACATCCTGCCGCGCATCGGCGGGCTTCTGACCGGGCGCCAGGCGGCGTACCGCTACCTCACCCGGTCGGTGTCGGAGTTCCCCGGCGCCGACGCCTTCGCCCGCATCCTCGAGGAGTGCGGCTTCGCCTCGGTCTCGTGGCGCGCCATGACCGGCGGGATCGCCTGCGTGCACACCGGAGTGCGGCCCTGAGCGCCCCGACCTCGAAGAAGAGCCGCTTCGCCTCGCGCATCGAGGGGCTGACCCAGTCCGACATCCGCCGCATGTCGATCGAATGCGCCCGGGTCGGCGGGATCAACCTCGGGCAGGGGATCTGCGATCAGCCGGTCGACTCCGGGATCAAGTCCGCCGCCATCGACGCGATCCAGAGCGACCGGTCGATCTACACCCGCCTCGACGGCATCGACGAGCTGCGCGCCCGCATCGCCACCAAGATGCGCGCCTACAACGGCGTGACCTGCAGCGCCGAAGGCGAGGTCGTGGTCTCGATCGGATCGACCGGCGCCTTCGTCACCGCCTGCATGGCGTTCGTCGAGCCGGGCGACGAGGTGGTGCTGTTCTCGCCGTTCTACTCGTACCACCACAACATCCTGAAGGTCTGCGGCGCGACCCTCAAGTTCGTCACCCTCCGCCCGCCCGACTGGTCGTTCGACGACGCGGCGCTCGAGGCCGCCTTCGGTCCGCGCACCAAGATGGTGGTCGTGAACACGCCGTCGAACCCCTCCGGCAAGGTCTTCTCGCGCGCCGAGCTCGAGCGGATCGGCGAGCTCTGCCGCAAGCACGACGCCCTCTGCCTGACCGACGAGATCTACGAGTACATCCTGTACGACGGCCGGCGGCACGTCAGCATGGCGTCGCTTCCCGGGATGGAAGACCGCACCATCACCCTGTCGGGATTCTCGAAGACCTACGCGATGACCGGGTGGCGGCTCGGCTACGCGGTGGCGCGGCGCGAGCTGGCCTCGCGCATGGCGCTGCTCAACGACCTGATCAACATCTGCGCGCCGTCGCCACTGCAGTACGGCGTGGTCGCGGCGTTCGATCTGCCGGCGGGGTACTACACCGCGATGCAGGAGGACTACGCCGTCAAGCGGGACATGACCGCCGCCGCCTGCCGCGACGCCGGCCTCACGCCGTTCGTCCCGCAGGGGTCGTACTACATGCTGGCCGACTTCACGCGCCTCGGGTTCGCGGACGATCAGGAGGCCGCGAAGCTCATCCTCGAGCGGGCCGGCGTCGCGGTGATCCCCGGATCGTCGTTCTATGCCGACCCCGCGGACGGGCGCCGGCAGGTTAGACTCTGCTACGCCAAGAAGATGCCGGACCTCGAAGAGGCCTGCCGGCGCATTCGCAGTCTCGCCAAATAGAAGAGGAGGCTTGATGGCCAGTCAGTACTTCCGACGCAAGCCGCTCGACGTTCTGTTGCGCGAGATGGAGGGCGAGAACCGGTTGCGCCGCGCCCTCGGTCCGGTGGCGCTCACCGCGATGGGAATCGGCGCGATCATCGGGACCGGCATCTTCGTCCTGACCGGGGTGGCGGCGCACGACAAGACCGGTCCGGCGCTGATGCTGTCGTTCGTGCTCTCGGGCGTGGCCTGCATCTTCGCGGCGCTGTGCTACGCCGAGTTCGCTTCGATGGTGCCGGTCGCGGGATCGGCCTATACCTACGCCTACGCCACCCTCGGGGAGCTGATGGCCTGGATCATCGGCTGGGATCTGATCCTCGAGTACGCCCTCAGCGTGGCGACGGTGGCGGTCGGCTGGTCCGGCTACTTCGTGAGCCTCGCTCGCGATCTCGGCATCGTCGTCCCGCCGTCGCTAATCAGCCCGCCTCCCGAAGGTCTCTTCAAC
>DATKFL010000181.1:0-4800 GCA_035511355.1 Dongiaceae bacterium | reverse complement strand
CTGCGCGCGCAGAGCGCGCGCGGGGTCCCCTCGCTTCGTCTCGGACGGCCCGCCGAGCGCGCGGTAAGCCGCCGTCAGCCCCCCGACTCCGCGTGCGGCGGTTTAGAACTTTACCTTCGGCACTTCCTTCGACTCGGGGGTCGCCTCGAAGTAGTCCTTCTCACTGAATGCGAAGAAGCCGGCGATCAGGTTGGCGGGGAAGCGCTTGATCATCGTGTTGTAGCCGCGCACCGCTTCGTTGTAGCGCATGCGCTCGGTGGCGATCCGGTTCTCCGAGCCGGCCAGCTCGTCCTGGAGGCGGATGAAGTTCTCGTTCGCCTTCAGTTGAGGGTAGTTCTCGGCGATCGCGAGCAGGCGTCCGAGGGCCGAGGTGAGGCCGGCGTTCGCGTTGGCGGCCTCCTGGGGGCTGGCGGCGCCGGCAAGCTTGCTGCGCGCCTCGGCCACCGACTCGAACACCTCTTTCTCATGCGCGGCGTACCCCTTCACCGTCTCGACGAGGTTGGGGATCAGATCGCCACGGCGCTGCAGGACGTTCTCGACCTGGGCCCAGGCCTTGTCGACGCCCTCACGCTCGGTGACCATCCGGTTGTAGGACCCCATCAGCCAGCCGCCGACGATGATCGCCAGGACCACGAGACCCGCCAGCACCACCAGACAGCCGACCAGACCCTTCTTCATCGCGTCTCCTTTCCATCCGACGGACGGAAGGCGTCGAGGACGCCGGCCGCCCGGGAAAGCTGCTCATAGTAAGCCGAGAAGACCGTCTTCAGGTCGAGACCGGGCGACGCCTCGCCGCGCCGCAGCCGATCGACGGCGTCGAACGGCGCCGGGTCGATGCCGGCGCGCGCGCAGAACGCCGCCGCCACCTCTCCGGTCGCCCGGGGCGGCACGGCGCCGACCAGGTGCAGCCCGGCGCGGAAGAGCGCCAGGAAGGTCGTATAGGACGAGGTCAGCAGGCGCTGGAGAGCGGCGGTCGACCCGTGCGCCTCGAGGTATCCCTCGCGCAGCCGCATCAGCTTCTCGCGGAACTCGCGCTCGCATTGCAGCCGGAGCGGCTCGACCCGCACCACGAGGTCGGCGAACGGGTCGGAGCCGCGCAGCACGACCCGGTGGGTGCGGATGTCGAGCGCCTCGATCGGGAAGACGTCGAGCGAATCGGCGAGGATCGCGCGGGTCAGGAGCGTCGGCACCGGGTGGCCCTTGCCCACCCACCAGCCGATCGGCGCCGACAGCGCCTCGAGCAGGCGCGGGTCGAGCGCGTCGGCGACGACCGCGAGGTTGAGGTCGCTCCTGCCCTCCTGGAAATCGCCGCGCGCCGCCGATCCGTACAGCACGATGCTTTCGAGCCGCTCGCCGAGCGCCGCTCCGAGGCGCTCAACCATCTGCTTCAGTTCAGGTCGTTCCGCCGCCGCTGTGCCGTTCATGCCCTCTCCCCCGTCCGCCTAGAAACCCCGGCCCGCGCCGCCGCCGCCGAACCCGCCGCCGCCGAATCCCCCGAACCCGCCACCTCCGCCGAATCCGCCCCCCCCGAATCCACCGCGATACCCGCCGCCGTAGCCGCGGCGCCCCATGCCCGACATCAGGATGGCCGCGCCGAGCGGCGACCGGCGGATGAAGAACAGGATGAACAGGATCACCGCGATCATCGCCACGAGCGCGACCAGCGGCGGCTGGTCGGCCTGACGACGCCCTGAGAGTGGCCGGGCCTGCAGACCGTCGATGCTGACGTTGTATTCCTTTGCCGCCGCGGCGGTCAGCGCGACGCTCGCCCGCGCGAGGCCTCCGGAGTAGTCGCCGGCGCGCAGCAACGGCCGCACTTCGCTGTCGATCATCGCGCCGACCCTGCCGTCCGGCAGGAAACCCTCGACCCCGTAGCCGGTGGCGACGTAGATCCCGCGCGGGTCGAGCGACAGCGCCACGACGACGCCACGGTCCTCGCCCTTCTTGCCGACGCCCCAGGTGGTGCCGACCCGGATCGCGAAGTCCTCGATCGGCTCGCCGTCGAGCGACGGCACGGTGATCACCACGATGGCGACGCCGGTGGCGTCGAACAGGGCCCGATGCCGGCTCTCCATCGCGGCGACGTCGGCGGGACGCAGGAGGTTCGCGAGGTCGTGCACCGAGCGATCGCCCGCGGGCGGCAGCGTGACCATCGCCGCGGCAGGCAGCGCCGACAGCAGGAGCGCCGCCAGCACACATGCGGCGAGACGCCGGGACGAGCGTGACTCGATGGGGGCCGTCGTCATGGGAGGCGCTTAAAACACCGGCTCTTCGATGGGATTGCCGTCCTCGTCGAGCGCCGGCGGCGGCACATAGCCGGTCGGCGGCCCGTTGGCGCTCAGGGTCTTCCCGCGCACGGTCAGGAAGTAGACCGGCTGCCCGGGCCTGCCCGGCAACGGCACCCGCTCGGTCAGGAAGACGTACTGGGTCGCGTCGGACCAGATCGTCTCGAACTGATTGTGCGCGCGGTCACCATACGAGTTCACCACCGCCTTGCGCCGCAGCACCTCGGGGTCCCCGAATTGCGGACGGAAGCGGTCGATGAATTCGTCGGCGTGCATCGCGGTCGGACCGTAGTGCACGTCGATCCGCTTCAGCGTGTCGCTCTCGGCGCGCCCGGTGAAGGTCAGGTGCACGGTCGCCTCCCCCCTGCGCTCGTAGATCCAGACCCGCTGGTTGCGTCCTCCCGAGGTCACCGCCACGCGGATGGGATGGACGCGTGCCGCTTCGGCGCGGGTCATTCCGAGCGACAGCCCGTCGTAGAGCGGCGCCGGGAAGTGCTTCGCGGGGGGCGCCGGCGGCGGAGGCGTCTTGGTCTCGCCGCAGGCGGAAAGCGCCGCTGCCGCGATCGGCAGCAGGAGGGCGAGGGCCCGGCGCGCGGCGGCCGGCGGTCGTCGTCCGTTCACTCGACCGGGGCCCGGCGCGGCGCTTCGGCCGATCCGCGGGCCGACGCCGGATTTTCCAGGACGGCGACGTGCGCGCCGCGCGCGGCGCCGGGCATGGTATCGGGCGTCACACTCGGGATGCACTCGGGCGCCATGCGACTCCTCCGATTCTCCTGCGCGAGCCGGCGAAGGTGCCGATGCTACCACCGAACGCCGGGGTGCGGCGGCGGTGCAGCAGCGCGCCGCGGACGGTTGTGGCGCGCGGTGGCGCGATCGAGGATCTCAATCGTCCAAGGCGGAGACGATGACTCTGCTCTATCGGTTCGAGATTGGTGACGAAGTTCACGAAGTCCGGCTGGACGTTCCCGACAACGGTCCGCCGGAGGAGCAGGCGCGCGCGTTCGAGGAGTCGGCGCGCGCCACCGCCTGGCTCGAGCATGTCGGGCGCCTGCCGCGCGGCGTCCCGAAGGCGACCGACTAGCGTCCCGTCGGCGTGGTCACCGCGCCCAGCGCGGACCGCTCCTGCTGCGCCACCGGATCGTCCGGCGAGCGCCGGAGAATCTGCTCGTACAGCAACGCCGCGCCGTAGGCGTCGCCGCGCCGCGCGTGCGCGCGCGCCGCCCCGAGCAGCAGCCCGGTGTGCCCGGGCACCGTCCGCACCGCCTCGTCCCAGATCGCCTCCGCCTCGGGCTGCTTCCCCTGCTGTTCGAACAGGCGCGCGCGGGTCGCGAAGGTGCGCGCGCTCCGATCGCCGAGGCGCCAGGCGTCGGCGGCGCGCCGGCCCGCCTCGTCGAGGTCGCCCTTTTCGAGCGCGAGGCTGGCGAGCGCCGACTGCGCCGGGGCGAAGCGGGGATCGATCGCGGCGGCGGCGCGATAGGCGGCGAGCGCCTCGTCGCGCCGCCCCTGGCGCTCGAGGGCCAGGCCGAGGTCGTGGCGCAGCGGCGCGCTCCCGGGGATCGTCGCGATGGCGCCGCGCAGGAACGACTCGGCGCCGGCGGCATCGCCGACGATCCCGAGGTAGTGGGCGAGGGCGATCTCCCGGATCGGCGGCCCGGCGAAAGGCCGCTGCGCCAGCTGCTGGCGCAGCACGTTGAGCCGATCCTCCGGGCTGACTCCGAGCGGCGGCATCGACCCGGCCGCGGTCATCGGCCCGGCGACGTCGTCGCGCACGTAGACCGCCGCCCCGGCGTCGAGGTGCGCCAGCGTCCACCCATGCCCCTCCGACAGCCGTTTCAGGAGCGCGCGCCCTTCGAGCGCCCATTCGTGCGGCCAGAGAACGGTCGTCACCTGGTACTTGCGCACCAGGTCCTCGAACGCCGCCGGGTCGGCCACGGCGGCGAGATAGGTCTCGAGGACGCCGTGCAGGTACGGATCGTTCCGCCCGTCGATGAAGACGCGCCGGTCGCCGCCCCAGGCGTGGATCAGGTACCCGCCGATCCCGAGCGGGTGGAAGACCTGCCCGGGGAGACGGGAGCGCTCGACGAAAGCCGCCGCCTCGTCCGGAAAGTAGTGCGGGATCTCCCCGAGCCCGAACCAGCGCTCGGTCGGGGCGCGCAGGAAGAAGCGGTTGCTCGCCACGTCGACCGTGAGCGCCGACGCGGCGGCGGCCAGGAGGAGCGCCGGGACGAACGCGCGTCGCCCGCCGGCACGGGACGACTCCCCGGTCGCGCCGCCCGCAACCGCCGGCGCTGTCGCGCCCCGCCCGCTCCAGGCCGCCGCCGCATTGCGCAGCAGGATCGGCGCCGCGGCGATCGCGAAGATCGGCAGGTTGCGCCGCGCCTTGAGCGCCAGCGCGAAGGCAGCCCCCGCCACCAGGATCTCGAACAGCCGCGGCGAGCGCCGGTTCACCCCGATCGCCGCCGCAGTCAGCAGGGCGAGGACCAGGAAGGCCGGCACCGCCATGGTGCGCGGCGTC
>DATKFL010000180.1:0-9608 GCA_035511355.1 Dongiaceae bacterium | reverse complement strand
CAGCTCCAGAAGATCGGGTTGTCCGCTCAGGCGGCCGGCGACGATCCGGCGCTCGCGAGCTCGGCCGCGCTCTTGACGCCGCGCTCGATCTGGCGCCGGATCTCGAGGACGCCCTCGATCAACGCCTCGGGACGGGGCGGGCAGCCGGGAACATAGACATCCACCGGGACGATCTCATCGACTCCCTGGACCGTCGGGTAGGAGTTGAACATGCCCCCCGTCGAGGCGCAGGCCCCCATCGCGATGACCCACTTCGGCTCCGGCATCTGGTCGTAGATCCGCTTGACCGCCGGCGCCATCTTCTTCACGACCGTGCCGGCGACGATCATCATGTCGGCCTGGCGCGGCGAGAAGCGCAGCGCCTCGGCCCCGAACCGGGCGACGTCGTAACGCGGCGCCACCATCGCCATCAGCTCGATCGCGCAGCAGGCCAGCCCCATCGGCATCGGCCAGAGGGAGTTCTTGCGGCCCCAGGCCACGTAGTCGGCCAGCTTGGTCGTCAGGATCCAGTGATCGACGTCGCGCGCGTCGTCGTTCATCGCGCCCCTCCCCCGTGGCCCGGAGCGGCCGCGGGCGGCGTTGCGCCTCCCGGCGGCGCCAGCCGCGACCACTTCTTGATGGGATCGGGGAGGATGCCGCCCATCGCGAGCAGCTTCTCCTTCGGGTAGATCATCGACTCGCGGGTCAGCCCGACCGTCTGGTACTCCTTGGTCAGGAAGATCGCCTGCTCGGGACAGACCTCTTCGCAGTAGCCGCACATGATGCAGCGCAGCATGTTGATGTCGAAGACCCGGGGTCCCTTCTCGACGCCGGTCGTGATCTCCTGCGCCTCGATGTGGATCGCCTTCGGCGGGCAGACGTACTGGCAGAGGAAGCAGGCGACGCACTTGGTGCGCCCGTCGTCGTCCTTCACGAGCGCCGGCAGACCGCGATAGCGGTCCGGCATGTTCCAGGTCTCTTCGGGGTACTGCATGGTGACTTTCGGCCGGATCATGTGCCGGAACGTGATCCACATCCCTTTGAGGATCGACGGGAGGTAGGAGCGCGCGAGCAGCCCCTTCGCCTCGGGGCGCTTTACCGGTTTGCCGATGACCGACATCCATCCTCCGCGGGAGCCGCGGCGCGATGCGCCGCCAGCGCCTCCCGGACCGCCTGTTCCGCCAGCACCGAGCAGTGCATCTTCGACTCCGGCAGCCCGCCGAGGGCGGCCGCCACTTCATGGTTGGTCAGCCGGGCGGCCGCGTCGATCGATCGCCCGGTGACCAGGACCGTCGTCATGCTTCCCGCCGCGATCGCCGCGGTGCAGCCGAAGGCGCGGAAGCGCGCTCCGACCACCCGGTCCGCCTCGATCCGGAGCGACAACCGGAGCACGTCGCCGTGCGCCGGATCCCCGACCTGCGCGGTTGCGGCGCTTCCCGGGATGTCCCCGACGTTCCTCGGGTTCCGGTAATGGTCGAGCACCGTGGCGTTGTAGTCGGCGTGCGTTTCCACGTCGTGATCTCCGGCCCCGGCAGGCGTCATCGTATTGCAGCAGGCGGCAGGCTGTCCACCGGCGTCAGCCGCCGATCTGCCACATCTTGCGCGTCAGGCGGTCGTCGTAGACCTTCGCCATGTCGAGCGCGCCGCCGGCATCCTTGGCGGCGATCTCGCCCCGCACCGCCGCCAGCAGGTCGGCGTCCGACCCGCCGCCGCGCAGGATCGGCCGCAGATCGCGTTCGCCGCGGGCGAACAGGCAGTTGCGGATCATCCCGTCGGCGGTCAGGCGCACCCGGTCGCAGTCGGCGCAGAACGGCTCGGTGACCGAGTTGATGAACGCCACTTCGCCCCGCCCGTCGGCGAAGCGGAACTGGGTCGCCGGCGCCGAGGCGCGCTCGCGCCCTGACGGGACCAGCGGGTGGATCGCCTCGATGCGCCGGCGCACCTCGGCCCCCGGCACCAGCGCCTCGCGCTCGAACCGTTCGCCGTCGCCGAGCGGCATCATCTCGATGAAGCGCACCTGCCACGGCCGGTTGCGGGCCGCCTCGACGAACGCCGGGATCTCGCCGTCGTTCACGCCGCGGATGAGGACGACATTCACCTTCACCGGCAGGAGTCCCAGCCGCTCGACCGCGGCGATCCCCTCGAGCACCTGGGGCAGGGCGTCGCGCCGCCCCGCCTTCCGGAAGGTCTCCCGATCGAGCGCGTCGAGGTGCACGTTGAAGCGGGTGGCGCCGGCCTCGGCGAGTGGTCCCGCCTGGCCGGCGAGCAGGATCCCGTTGGTGGTGATCGAGAGATCGCGGATGCCGGGAATCGACGCCAGCATCCGGACCAGGACCGGCAGGTCACGGCGCAGGAGCGGCTCGCCGCCGGTCAGCCGGATCTCGTCCACCCCGACACCGGCCAGGACCGTCGCGACGCGGGTGATTTCCTCGAACGACAGGATGCCGGAGCGGTCGAGCCAGGTGATGTCACTCTCGGGCATGCAGTAGACACAGCGCAGGTTGCAGCGATCAGTCACCGACAGCCGGAGACTGGTCGCGGCGCGCCCGAAGCGGTCGAGCAGCGCCCCGGGGGCGGACTTCGTCTGCAGCGGGGTGGGTGACATGGTCATCATTATAAGGGGAGGGCCGCCGCGGGAGGAGCAGGGGGTGCTCCGCGGTTCAGCGGGCGGTCGGTCCGGGGGCGCCTCCGGCGGGCGGCCCGGCGCCCTCGTCCCCGTCCTCCCCGGCGGGGTCGGCGGCGAAGGGATCCTGCTTCTTCGGGCCGCGGTAGAGCAGCCGCTCCACCACCTGCCCCTGCACCAGGTGCTTGCGGACGATCTCGGCGACGTCCTGCGGCTTCACGGCGCTGTAGACCACCGCGTCGGGATAGATGATGACGTTCGGGCCGAAGGTGCAAAGCCCGAAGCAGAGGCATTCGGTGTCCTTCACGGTCGCCGGGATTCCCTGCCGCACGAACTCCCTGCGGAATTCCTGCCGGACCCGCGCCGAATGGCGCTCGCCGCCGCAGCGTGGCCCGGTGCAGATCAGGAGATGCCGGGTGTACGGAAGGTTCATTCGACCTCGAGGACCGCCTGCAGCTCGAGGCAGGCGTTCCCCGGCAGCTCGTCGACTCCCTGCGCCAGCCGGGTGTGCCGGCCGCGCTCCCCGAAGGCTTTCACGAAGACCTCGGAGGCTCCCTCCATCACGCTGAACGCGTCCTGGAAGCCGGGCGCGATGGCGAGGTGCCCGACCAGCTGCACGACGCGCTTCACCTTGTCGAGATCGTCGACCGCCTGCTTGGCGGTGGCCATGACGCTGAGCGCCGCGAGACGCGCCGCCTCGACCCCCTGCTCGACGGTCACCTCGCGGCCGATCTTGCCGACGTACTTCAGCCGGCCGCCCTCCTTCGGGAATTTCGCGGAGATGAACAGCAGGCCCCCGGAGCGCACGGTCTGCACCCAGTGCCCCGTCGGCTTCTGCACTTCGGGAAGCCGCCATCCCTGCGTCTCGATGATCTTCTCGATCTCTCCAGGCATCCTCGACTCCTCCGCGGAGGCCGGGCGACGCGGCGAAAAGCGCGCCCGGCGGCAGTTCTACGCGCCATCTTAGCATCACGGGCGCGCGCAAGTGCCGATTTCGTGCGCCTTTGGAGCGGGCTTTGACACGATCTCCGGCGCTGGATTAGGATTCGCCATGCGTCGCTCCTTTGAGACCTCGGTCGTCTCCGACGCCCTCGGAGTCATCCCCGCCCGCTACGCATCGACCCGTCTCCCCGGAAAGCCGCTGGCGTCGCTCGCCGGCAAGCCGCTCGTGCAGCACGTCTGGGAGAAGGCGCGCGCCGCGAAGCGCCTGAGCGCCGTCGTGGTCGCCACCGAGGACGAGCGGATCGCGCGCGTCGTGCGCGGCTTCGGCGGCGAGGTGATGATGACCTCGGCGACCCACGCCACCGGAACCGATCGCGTCGCCGAGGTGGCGCGCGATCGCCGCGAAGCGATCGTGCTGAACATCCAGGGCGACGAGCCGCTCGCCGACCCCGCCGACATCGACACGCTGGTCGACGGGCTCGTCGCCGATGACGCCGCGATGATGGCGACCCTCGCCACGCCGCTCCACGACCGGAGCGCGGCGGACAATCCCAATGTCGTCCAGGTGGTCGGCGACGCGGCCGGCCGGGCGCTGTACTTCTCGCGCGCCCTGATTCCCTGGCCGCGCAACCCCGAGCCGCTCGAAGAATCGGCCTCCGCGCCGCGCGCCGTCTGGCGGCAGCACATCGGCCTGTACGCGTTCCGTCGACCGTTCCTTCTGGAGTTCGCCTCCTGGCCATCCTCCCCGCTCGAGCGGACGGAGGGGCTGGAGCAACTCCGCGCCCTCGAGCGTGGCCACGCCATCCGCGTGCTGCCGGCTCGCGGGCGTTATCTCGGCGTGGACACTCCCGAAGATCTCGTCCGCGTCGCCGGCGCGCTCGGCGCGCCGGCCTGAAAGGAAGGTGATCGTGCCCACCAAGTACATCTTCATCACCGGCGGCGTGGTCTCCTCGCTCGGCAAGGGGCTCGCCGCCGCGTCGATCGGGCGCCTGCTCGAGGCGCGCGGCTTCACGGTGACGTTGCAGAAGTTCGACCCGTACCTCAACGTCGACCCCGGCACGATGAGCCCGTTCCAGCACGGCGAGGTCTACGTCACCGAGGACGGCGTCGAGTCGGACCTGGACCTCGGCCACTACGAGCGCTTCACCGGCACGGTGTCGTCCCGCGAGCACAACTTCACCAGCGGCAAGATCTACGAGTCGGTGATCGCGAAGGAGCGGCGCGGCGACTATCTCGGCGGCACGGTGCAGGTCATCCCGCACGTCACCGACGAGATCAAGGAGTGCATCCAGAAGGTCTCGAAGGGGGTGGACATCCAGATCGTCGAGATCGGCGGCACCATCGGCGACATCGAGTCGCTGCCGTTCCTCGAGGCGATCCGGCAGTTCCGGCTCGAAGCGGGGCGCACCAACGCGGTCTTCGTCCACCTGACGCTGGTGCCATACATCGGCGCCGCCGGCGAGCTCAAGACCAAGCCGACGCAGCACTCGGTGCGCGACCTGCGGGCGATCGGCATCCAGCCCGATGTGCTCCTGTGCCGCACCGATCGCTTCATCTCGAAGGAGATCAAGCGGAAGATCGCGCTCTTCTGCAACGTCCCCGAGGAGGCGGTGATCACCGCCAAGGACGTCGAGACGATCTACGAGGTGCCGATCGTGCTGGCGCGCGAGGGCCTCGACGCCATCCTCCTGAAGCTCCTCGACCTGCCGTACCGCGACAAGTCGATGGACGACTGGGTGCAGATGGTCGAGCGGGTCAAGAGCCCGCGCGAGGGCGAAGTGGTGGTCGGGATCGTCGGCAAGTACGTCGCCTACGAGGATTCGTACAAGAGCCTGAACGAGGCGCTCACCCACGGCGGCATCGCCAACGACGTGCGCGTGCGGCTGCAGTGGATCGAGGCCGATCACCTCACCGAGGGAGGGGTCGCCGACAAGGTGGCCGGGTGCCACGGGCTCCTCGTGCCGGGTGGCTTCGGCATTCGCGGCGTCGAGGGGATGATCGAGGCGATCCGCTTCGCGCGCGAAAAAAAGATGCCGTTCTTCGGCATCTGCCTCGGGCTGCAGTGCGCGGTCATCGAACATGCCCGCAACGTGCTCGGCCTGAAGGACGCCGATTCGGCGGAGTTCAACCCGGAGACGCCGCACCCGGTGATCTACAAGCTCCGGGAGCTCGACGGCGTCGAACGGATGGGCGGCAACATGCGGCTCGGAAAGTGGCCCTGCCTCGTCACGCCGGGCTCGGCGGCGCACAAGGCGTACGGGCGGACCGAGATCAGCGAGCGGCACCGGCACCGCTACGAGGTCAACCGCAAGTACATGGACGACCTCGAGCGGCGGGGCCTCAAGGTTTCGGGCGAGACCCCGGACAAGCGCTTCGTCGAGATCGTCGAGATCCCCGGGCACCCCTACTTCCTGGCCTGCCAGTTCCATCCCGAGTTCAAGTCGAAGCCGATGGCGCCGCATCCCCTGTTCCGGAGCTTCGTCGATGCCTGCAAGCGGCACCGCACCGCCGCCCGCTGACCCGGACGGAACCACGCGCCGGGTCGCGATCGACGCGCGGGTCGCCGTCGGCGGCGGCGCGCCCCTCGCGTTCATCGCCGGCCCCTGCGTCATCGAGAGCCGGGATCACGCGCTGTTCATGGCGCGATCGCTCGCGGAGATCACCCGGCGTCTCGGCATCCCGTACATCTTCAAGGCGTCGTACGACAAGGCGAACCGCAGCGCGGTCACCTCGTACCGCGGCCCGGGGCTCGAGGCGGGCCTGAAGATCTTGAAAGCCGTGCGCGAGGAGATCGGCGTCCCGGTGCTCTCCGACATCCACGAGGCGGCGCAGGCGGCGCCCGCGGCCGGGGCGATCGACATCCTGCAGATCCCCGCCTTCCTCTGCCGGCAGACCGACCTCCTGGTGGCGGCCGGGCGCACCGGGCGGGTGGTGAACATCAAGAAGGGGCAGTTCCTCTCCCCCGCCGAGATCCGGCACGCGATCGACAAGGTGGTCTCGACCGGCAACGACAAGGTTCTGCTCACCGAGCGCGGCTCGTCGTTCGGCTATCGCAACCTCGTCGTCGACTTCCGATCGATCGTCATCATGCGGGGACTGGGCTACCCGGTCGTGATGGACGCCACCCACGCGGTTCAGCTGCCCGGGGGCGAGGGGGACCGCTCCGGCGGCGAGCCGATCTATATCCCGGCGCTGGCGCGCGCCGCCGCCGCGGTCGGCATCGACGCGCTGTTCTGCGAGGTGCACGACGACCCGGCGGCCGCCAGGAGCGACGGCACCAACGCCCTCCGGCTCGACCGCGTCGAGACGCTGCTGCGCCGGGTGCTGGCGATCGACGCCGCGGCGCGGGGGCGCTGATGCCGCGCGACATCGCCCGCCAGGTCCTCGAGCTCGAAGCGCGCGCCATCCTGGATCTCGTTCCCCGTCTCGGCGAAGCGTTTGACCGTGCGGTCGAGCTCCTGCTCGCCTGCCGCGGCCGGGTGATCGTCACCGGCATGGGCAAGTCGGGGCTGATCGGCGCGAAGATCGCCGCCACCTTCTCGAGCACCGGCACCCCGTCGATCTTCCTGCACCCCGCCGAGGCGGTGCACGGCGACATCGGCATGGTGGTGCCCGGCGACGTGGTGCTGGCGATCTCGCACAGCGGCGAGACCGACGAGCTGGTGCGCCTCCTCGAGATCCTCAAGCGGCTCGGCATCAGTCTCGTGGCGATGACCGGGCGCGCCGACTCGACCCTGGCACGGCACGCCGTCGTCGCCCTCGACGTCGGCATCGAGCGGGAGGCGCGTCCCCTGGAGCTGGTGCCGACCGCCAGCACGACGGCGGCGCTGGCGATGGGTGACGCCCTGGCGATGGCCCTCGCGGAGCGGCGCGGGTTGACCTCGGAGGAGTTCGCGCGCTACCACCCGGGGGGCAGCCTCGGGCGGCGTCTGATCACCGCCGGGCACCTCATGCACCACGGCGACGCCGCGCCGATCGTCCCGATCGGCACGCCGCTCCGCGAGGCGGTCCGGGTGATGACCGCCCGCCGGCTCGGCATGACCTGCGTGGCCCGGGCGGACGGCAGCCTCGCGGGGGTGTTCACCGACGGCGACCTGCGCCGCGCCCTGACCGCCGACGATCGGGCGCTCGAACGGCCGGTCGAGCAGCTGATGTCGGCGAATCCGGTCACCATCCGGCGAGGCGAGCTGGCGGCCGCGGCGCTCAGCCTGATGGAAGGGCGACGGATCACCGCCGTCGTGGTCACCGACGCCGACGGGAAGATCGAAGGCGTCCTGCACCTGCACGATCTCTGGCGCACGCAGCTGTTCTAGGAGAGTTCGGGGTCCGGGGGTGACCGCATGACCGGTGGCCGGCGGAGTTTCGGCGCGCGCGCGCGTCGGGTGCGACTGCTCCTCCTGGACGTCGATGGCGTGCTGACCGACGGCCGGATCCTGTTCGGCGGACCCGGCAGGGAGCAGCGCCAGTTCGACGTCAAGGACGGCGCTGGGCTGGTCCTGGCGCGGCGCCTCGGGTGGCGCACCGGATTCCTCTCCGGTCGCGGCGGGGCCGCGGTGGCGGAGCGGGCCCGCGAGCTGGGGATCGACGAAGTGCACCTGCGCGTCGACGACAAGCCGCGGGTGTACGAGGGAATCAAGCGCCGTCTCGGCGTCGCCGACGCCGAAATCTGCTACATGGGGGACGATCTGATGGATCTCGGGATGCTGCTCCGCGCCAAGCTCCCGGTGGCTCCGGCCGACGCCCACCCCGAGGTCCGGCGTCGCGTGCCGTTCGTGACCCGGGCCGCCGGCGGCCGCGGGGCGGTGCGCGAAGTGGTCGACGCGGTGGCCCGCGCCCAGGGGCGCTGGCGCGAGATGACCGGCTGGTTCACGGGGGCGAAGGGATGAACATCATCGTCTACGTTCTCGTCTGTCTGTTCTTCATCGTCCTGTTCGTGGTCGGGATTCACAACACCGACGACGTGACCGTGAACCTGATCCTCTGGCAGGCGGGGCCGACGCCCCTGGGCGGCGTGATCGCGACCGCGGCGATCGTCGGCATCGCGTTCGCCTGCGCCATCGGCGTGCTCGACGGCGTGCGCATCCGCATGAGCAACCGCACGCTGCGGCGGCAGCTCCGGCGGCTCGACGAAGACCTCGATCAGGTGCGCCTGCGGCTTGCGCGTCACGAAGGCCCCACTCCCCAGGAAGCCCCCGAAAAAACCCGGCCCCGGTACGACTGACCGGGGCCGGTTCAGGACACGCGGTTCGAAATCGCGAAGCTCAGTGCGGGTGGACGAACTGGTCCGTCGGCTCGTCGCCGGTCGTGTCGCCCGCCCCCGGCGAGGTGGTGGAGCCGGGGGGAATCGGGCTGTCCATCAGGTTCGTGGCGCTCTCGACCAGCACTGCCGTCGGCAACGTCCGGGTCGTCTCGCCGGCCGGCGTCGTCCACCGGATGTTCAACCCGGTGCCGTCGCCGGTGAGCGCGGCCAGCGGCGAGCGGCTGTCGATCTTCTCGTCGCTGAGCGACAAGGCGGGCGTCCAGGTTCCCTTGGCCACGGTCACGAACCGGATGCGCGACGGCCGGGCCGATTCGGTGAAGATGACGTAGGGCGTGCCGGCGCCGTCGAACACCAGGCGCGGCTCGACCTGGTCGGAGCCATAGAGATCCGGAGCGACGATCGGCTGCGGCGCCGACCACGCCTTCCCGGTCCAGTACGACACCACCAGGCGCTTCTGGTTCCCCTCGTTCCGCGGCCAGATCGCCCACGGCTGCCCGGACTTTGGATGAATCGCGAGGGTCGGCGCCAGGTCGCCCAGGGTATCCCCGAGCGGGTTGAGCATCGCCTCGAGCGGCACCCGGGAGCGCACCTGGCCCCAGATCGCCCCGTCGGCGCCCTTGGTCATGACGACGACGCGCTTCACCCGGCCGCGCCCGTCGGTCACGACCGAGACTTCGGCCCGCGCGGCCGCGGGCAGGAACGCCAGGACGGCGGCGGCGATGAGGTAACGCCCCGCGCGACTCACGCCCGCACCTGCGCCTTCCCGCTCTCGATGAAGAGGTCGAACTTCTCCACCTCGGGGAA
>DATKFL010000179.1:0-2055 GCA_035511355.1 Dongiaceae bacterium | reverse complement strand
GGCATCTTCATGCTGATGCTGATGCTCGGGTCGGGGAACGGCCTGTCGAACGGCGTCGAGCGCGGGTTCTCCGACGGCGCCACCAACGCCGTCTTCATCTGGTCGCAGCGCACCACCAAGCCGTGGCGCGGCATGGCGCCGGGGCGCCCGGTGCAGCTGGAGGTCGGCGACATCGACGCGCTGCGCGCGCAGGTGCCGGAAGCCGAGGCGGTCTGCCCGCGCAACCAGCTGGGGGGGTTCCGCGGCGGCAACAACATCAGCCGCGGCGACAAGGCGGGCGCCTTCAGCGTGATGGGGGACTATCCCGAGATCGCCAAGGTGCAGTCGCTCCGCCTGACCGGCGGGCGCTTCCTGAATCGCCTCGACATCGCCGAGCGGCGCAAGGTGGCGGTCCTCGGGCCGCGGCCGGTCGAAGTCCTGTTCCCGCGCGGCGAGGACCCGGTCGGCCAGTCGATCCGGATCAGCGGCGTCGAATTCAAGGTGGTCGGCACCTTCAAGCCGCGCCGCTCCGGTGACGCGCGCGACGATCAGGCGCAGAGCCTGTTCGTCCCGTTCACGACGTTCCAGTCGTCGTTCAACTTCGGCGAGCGGGTCGGGTGGTTTGCGCTCATCTCGAAGCCGGACGTTCCTGCGACGGTGGTCGAGGAGAAGGCCCTGCGCCTGCTGCGCGAGCGGCACACCATCGCGCCCGACGACGATCGCGCGCTCGGGCATTTCAACCTCGAGAAGGAATTCGACCAGGTGACCGGCCTGTTCGCCGGCATCCGCGTCCTGGTCTGGATCGTCGGCATCGGAACGCTCGCGGCGGGCGTGATCGGCGTCAGCAACATCATGCTGGTGATCGTGCGCGAGCGGACGAACGAGATCGGCGTGCGCCGCGCGGTCGGCGCCACGCCCCTGGCGGTCATGACGCAGGTGGTGTTCGAGTCGCTCGTCCTCACCTGCTCGTCCGGCTACCTCGGCCTGGTCGCGGGGATCGCGCTGGTCGAGGCAATCGCGCGCGTCCTCCCGGACAATGACCAGAGCATGTTCGTCAATCCCGAAGTCTCGCTGGGCGCGGCGCTGCAGACCCTGGCGATCCTGGTCGTCTCGGGGGTGCTGGCCGGCCTCTTCCCCGCCCGCAAGGCCGTGCAATCGAGCCCCGTCGAGGCGCTCCGCGCCGTCGTCTGATCCGGAGAATGCGTTCATGAAGAAGGTGGTCACCGGTTTCGTCGTTCTGGTCCTGGTCGCGCTGTTCGGCGGCACGCTCTGGTTCCTCTGGACCAAGTCGCAGAAGAAGACGGTGGTCTACCGGACCGAGACCGCGGAGGTGGGCGACATCGTCAAGAAGGCGGTCGCCACCGGTGCGGTCATCCCGCGCAAGGAGGTGGCGGTGAAGCCCCAGGTGTCGGGGATCATCGACTCGATCCGGGTCGAGCCGGGCGACCGGGTGAAGCGCGGCGATCTCTTGGCGACCATCCGGGTGATCCCGCAGACCGCGGCGCTGGCCGCCTCCGAGAGCCGGGTCAACGTGGCGCGCCTGCGGCTGGAGGACGCCGAGCGCGAATGCGATCGCAACCACAAGCTGTTCGACGAGGGGGTCCTCCCCGAGACCACGCTGCGTTCGGTCACCCTGCAGCGCGACACGGCGCGCGAGGAGCTGGCGGCGGCGATCGACAACTACGAGGTCATCCGCCGCGGCGTGCCGACCCGCTCCGGCAACGAGACCAACACGCTGGTGCGCGCCACCATCGACGGCACGGTGCTCGACGTGCCGGTGAAGGAGGGCGGCTCGGTGATCGAGTCGAACACCTTCAACGACGGCACCACCATTGCCACCCTGGCCGACATGAGCGAGCTGATTTTCGAGGGGAAGGTGGACGAGTCGGAGGTCGGCAAGCTGCGGGCCGGCATGAAGATGGTCCTGACCATCGGTGCGCTCGAGCCGGCGCGTTTCGAGGCGGTGCTCGAGCACATCGCGCCGAAGGGGTTCGAGGAGAACGGCGCGGTGCAGTTCAAGATTCGCGCCGCCGTGCAGCCGACGGAAGGCACGGTCATCCGCGCGAACTACAGCGC